>JAGRHX010001185.1 GCA_020444775.1 Gammaproteobacteria bacterium | reverse complement strand
CCTCTTCCTCGAAGGCGATCTCGTGGCTGCGGTCATCGTCCAGCGCATGCACGACGATCCTTGGCAGCGCGTCGACACGTTCCAGCCGCGCCACGTGCGCGCCGAACACCGCGAAATCCACGATCAAGGTACCTGGACGGTGCGCCACCCAGTCGACCCAGTTGTCCTTGTCGCACGTATCGAGCGGCGCCCGCACCAGCTTGAAGTCCTCTGCACCATCGGCGTTGGTGAGGATGAACAGATGCTCACCATGATGCGCGACGTGGTATTCATGGTGCGACTCACGTGGCACGACCACCCGAGGCGTAGCCTCGATACCATCGGCATCGATCAGCCAGACCTCCGAGGTGACGTGATCGTGGGCATCGATGAGGATGAAGCGCCGGCTGCTGGTCTTGGAGATGCCGACGAAGAAACCGGCATCGGGCTCGTCGTAGACCTTCTCGTCGGCGCTCTGCGGCGTGCCCATGCGGTGCCGCCAGACCGCGACCGGCCGATGCTTGTCATCCAGGGTCACGTAGTAGACCGCGCGTCCGTCGTTGCTCCATTCGAAGCCACCGGCGGTCCCCTCGATGCGGTCCTCGAGCAGATCGCCGCTTTCCACGTCCTTGAATCGGATCGTGTAGATCTCCGAGCCGTTCAGGTCCAGCGAGTAGCCCATCAGCCGATGGTCCGGACTGTGCTCACAGGCACCGAAGCGGAAGTAGGCGTGCCCCTCGGCCATCCGGTCACCGTCGAGCAGAACCTGCTCGATGCTCGTCGAGGCATCCTCATCGAGTCGATCGCTCGGTCGCCTGCACATGACCGGGTGCTCGCCTCCGGTGCGATAGCGTTGGTAGTAGGCCCACGGTCCGTCGGGCTCCGGCACGCTGGAATCGTCCTCCTTGATCCGCCCCTTGAACTCGTCGAACAGGGTCTGTTGCAGACCCTGCAGACCGTCCAGCACCGACTGAGCGTACTGGTTCTCCGCCTCCAGGTACTCGCGAATGTCCTGACGCAGCAGCGACGGGTCCTTCATGACCTGCTGCCAGTTCTCATCCTTCAGCCACGCGTACTCGTCGACACGCTCCACGCCGTGCAGGCTCTGACGCTGTGGCTCGCGGCGCGCGCGGGGTGGCCGGGCGCGGCTCTGGATGCTGGGATTGGCTGGGACGCTCGAGTCGGTCATGGCTACCCTTGAGATACTCTCGTGATGCTACCGGGGACGCTTTCCGGGAGGACTGTCCGGGCTGGCCCCTTGGCTCAGAACTTCAGCGCCGCCGCGCGCTGCGGCGAATCGATGAATGGATTGCGGTTGCCCTGCAGCTTCTCGACGATGGCGTTGCGACGTCGCTCCTCATCGTCCGGTGGATACTGGAAATGCCAGCGCTTGAGCAAGGCCCCGTGTCGGGCGAACAGCTCGAGCCCGTAGCGATCGTGCATGTAGAGCATAGAGCGGGCGATCGCGCCCCTGGCACGTGGTCCGGGCTCGACCAGACGGCGCCGATTGTCACGCTCGAAATCGCAGCCGCCGAAGCGTCGTTCCTCCCCCTCGATCTCACCGAAACGCAGCGCCCCCCGGGCACGGTTGATGCGCTTCAACGCGGGCCAGAGATTGTGCATATCCGACTCTATCCGGTTGAAGCGCTCGCTGCTCAGCCGGCAGGCGTCGCGGTCACCACAGCGCAGAGCATTCCCGACCCAGGCCATGGGGAACACGTGCTCGACATTGACCTGGTCATCGAACGGCTCGAAACGCTGCCCGCAGTACAAGGTGCGCCCGCCGTGCGGATACAGATTCCGCCAGAACACCGGCAGGATCTGCAGATACGCGGCATCCTTCGCGGCCCCGCGTTCGGCCCTGGCCACGCTGCCGGCGGCAACGTTCAGGCACAGACACAACAGCACCATCCACCACGCCGCGCGCCTGCTGCTTTGAGAAGCCGCGTAGGGCTCAGCTCGTCGACCCCGACTGCCCGAAACAGTCATGCGTTGCTCACCTCCAGCCCGTCCGGAACAAACCACTGTAACCGTCCAATCGACTCGCCGACCCGAATCAGTGCAGCCCCATCCGGGTCCGCAGTGCCGCAAGGTCCAGACCCCGATGCGCCATGAACTGATGCAGGCGACCGTCCATGGCGGTCTGCGCGTACGAGGCATCGGCCAGGGAGAGCAACGTGCGGGTCGCCTCCGCGTCGGCCACGTCCATGGCCAGATGACGGGTCTGTCGGTGACTTTGAGCCCAGTTGACGGTAAGCAAGCGCTCGCCTAGCCGCTCCTTGCACAAGCCCTGCGCGAGCGATTGCTGGGCGCTCAGCGAGAGCTCGAGCAGACGGTGCTCGCGCAACCAGAAGGCCAGGCCGCCACCGGTTCGCTTTGGAACGGTCGCGCCGGCCGGTGGAAAGGTCGTGCCGACGCTGAGCATGAAGACGTCACGGGTGGGCTGGCCCAGGGCGTGCTCGGCCTCGTGCAGCGCAATGGCGTCCGGCGCGTTCGCGACCATGCCGCCGTCGACGTACTCGCCACTCAGAACCCGCGCCGGCGCAAAGAATACTGGCGCCGCGGCGGTCGCAACGGCAACATCCAGCAACGCCAGGCCACCCAGGGCATGCGCCGGCTGAGCGTGCGGTGTCTTGAAGATCTCGGTGCGCCCGGTGGTCAGGTTCACCGCAGGCACCACCAACGCCCGCTGCGCGTCCGCCAGCGTGAGCGAGGCGTCGAGCAGCGTCTGGATCATCTCGCGCAGGCGCCGGCCATCGTGCTTGCTCGCGATCAGGGTCCGGCAGGCGCCGCCGATACGCTGCAACAGACCGTTGCGTCCGAACACCCGCGGCCCGGCGTCCTGCAAGGCCTCACGGAGCTGCGCGGCGCTACGCCCGGACACCAGACCGATGGCGAGGATACCGCCGACCGAGGTGCCGGCTATGAGATCGAAGCATTCGGCGATCGGCCGCTCGAAATGCCGCTCCATCAGCTCCAGCACCCGCGCCGTGTACAGACCCCGGTAACCACCGCCGCACAGGCTGAGGATCTGGAAGCGTGCCGAAACCGGTTCGGTGGTCGACGTCAGCGGCTCACGATCCGGCCGCGCCGCCGTTGGCGGTATCACCGGCCCGTACAGGCTCACCGATCGCCTCCGACCGCCAATGCGTGCGGGTCCACACAGGCCACGTCGAGCTGGCCTGTGCCCGGCGGACGCGGGCCGACATAGGCATGACCATGCGCTCGCGCGGTGGCCAGCAGCAGCGCATCCTCGGTGCACAGCGCCGCGCCGGCCGCACCACGCAGCATCGCCCAGTACTCCGCGGTGCGTTGATCCACCGTCAGGATGCGACCGAAGAATGCCGATGGCAGCTGCACCAGATCCCGTCGCTCCCAGGCGGCACGGATCGCCGCCTTCGCCGGCGGCGATCGCGAATAGGCGTGTATGACCTCACCGATG
>JAGRHX010001184.1 GCA_020444775.1 Gammaproteobacteria bacterium | reverse complement strand
CACCGGCTTCGACGCGATGACCGGCGCCATGAAGTCCATAGACATCCGCACCAGCGACGGCAACAGCATCGAGCGGTCCTGGGCGGATGGACCACACACCTATCTGGGCATCATGGTCGCCGGCTTTCCGAACCTGTTCATGGTCACCGGCCCGCAGAGCCCGGGCGTGAAGAGCCAGATGATCTTCTCCATCGAGCAGCACGTGAACTGGATAAGCGATTGTCTGGAGCACCTGCGCGGTCAGGGACTGACGCGTATCGCGGCCACCGAGGCGGCCCAAGCGGCATGGGTTGCGCACAACAACGCGGTCGCGGACGCGACCTTGTATCCGCTCGCCAACTCCTGGTACGTCGGCGCCAACATTCCCGGAAAGCCGCGGGTGTTCATGCCCTACGTTGGTGGCGTGCAGGCCTACACGCAGAAGATCGAAGAGGTCGCGAGCCGCGGCTACGAAGGCTTCACCCTGAGCGCGCCGACCCAGGCGCCGCGACGCAGCGCCTGAACCGGTGAGCGCGGCCCACGACGCGCCGTGCAGCGCGGGCTTGCTCGCGTTCCGGCGCCGGGGCGATCTCATCGAGGTGTTCCTGGTCCATCCAGGCGGGCCGCTGTGGCGCAACAAGGAACGGCACGCCTGGTCGATTCCGAAGGGCGAGGTGGAACCGAACGAACCCCTGCTGGCCGCGGCGCAACGGGAGTTCAGCGAAGAGACCGGTCAGCGCATCGATGTTCGAGAGTCGATTGCACTGACCCCACGCAAGAGCGCGAAGGGCAAGCTCGTGCATGCCTGGGCGATCGAGGCCGAATGCGACGCGCAGGCCGTGCGCAGCAATTGCTTCGCAATGGAATGGCCGCCACGCTCCGGTCGGCTGCAGCGCTTTCCGGAGGTGGACCGTGCCGCGTGGTTCGACCTGGAGACGGCACGCGATCGCTTGCATGCCTATCTGGCGCCGCTGCTGGACGAGCTGCAGAGTCTGATCGAACGTGGGGAGGCCGGCACCGATCGCTGACCCGGCCATCCGGCGTCAGGGTGCGCTTCTCGACCGCGGCTCTTCGATCACCATCGGACCCGACACGCAATCGCACATGACCACCGACCAAATCATCCTCTTCTGCCTGCTGTTCGGCGTCTTCGCGCTGTTGCTCTGGGGCCGGATCCGCTACGACGTGGTGGCCTTCTCGGCCCTGGTGATTGCGCTGTTGACCGGTGTGGTGCCGAAGGAAGAGGCCTTCACCGGCTTCGGTCATCCTGCCACCGTGGTCATCGCCCTGGTCCTGATCGTCAGCCGTGCGCTGTCGAACGCCGGCGCCATCGAGCTGCTGGCGCGCTACGTGGTCGACGCCTCGCGTTCGCTGGCCGCGCATATCGGCATCATGTCCGGGGTCGCCGCGGTGCTCTCGGGAATCATGAACAATGTCGCCGCGCTGGCCCTGCTCATGCCCATCGACATCCAGGCGGCGCACAAGGCCAAACGCAACGTCGCCCTCAGCCTGATGCCACTGTCCTTCGCGACCATCCTGGGTGGCATGATCACCCTGATCGGCACGCCACCGAACATCGTGGTCGCGGCGATCCGCGACGAGCGACTGGGCGCGCCGTTCTCGATGTTCGATTTCACCCCCGTGGGCGGGGCAGTCGCGGTGGCCGGGATCCTGTTCGTGGCTCTGCTCGGCTGGCGGCTGATCCCGAACCGTGACGCGGCCTTGACGCAACCGACCACGGTCGCAGATCTCGAGGCCTACCTGGCCGAGGCGGTGGTGCCGAACGAGAACGAGGCGATCGGCAAACGGCTACGGGATCTGTACGCGGCAGCCGACGGCGACGATGTCAGCATCGTCGGTCTGGTGCGCGACGGGCGACGCATGCCCGGCTCGGCCCGCAATCTGCGGCTGCGCGCCGGCGATCATCTGGTGCTCGAGGGAGGGCCTGCCGGTATCGAGCAATTCATTGGCGCTCATGGCCTGCGCTTTCCCGACGTCGGTGGCAGTGAGGCCAGACGTCCCACCCTGTCCGGTGAGAGCCACATCCTGAGCGAGGTGGTGGTACCCGAGGGTGCCCAGGTCATCGGACACTCGGCGCGCGATCTGCATCTGGCCTACCGCCATGGTGTGATGCTGCTTGGCGTGTCACGCCGCGGACAACGGTTTCGCGAACGGGTGCGCAAGCTGCCGATCATGGCCGGTGACATACTGCTGTTGTACGGGCCGGAAGAACGTCTGCCGGCGGTCATAGCCTGGATGGACTGCGTGCCGCTCGCCGAGCGTGGTCTCAATCTGCTACAGCGCGAGAATGCCTGGCCGGCGATCGGTATCTTCCTGGTCGCCATCGTTCTTGCCAGCCTGGGCCTGGTCTATCTGCCGATCGCGCTGGCCGGCGCTGTCGCCTTGTTCGCGTTGCTCGGTATCGTCCGCCCGTCACGCATGTACTCCGCCGTGGAGTGGCCGGTCATCGTACTGCTCGGCTCGTTGATACCGATAGGAGGCGCGCTCGAATCCAGCGGCGGCACCCGCCTGCTGGCCGAGCAGATGCTGCACTGGACCGAAGGCTACTCGCCGGTGGTGTTGCTGACCCTGTTGATGATCATCACCATGACGCTCTCGGACATCCTCAACAACGTCGCCACCACCCTGATAGCGGCACCGGTCGGCGTGGATATCGCCAGCAAGCTCGGTGTCAGTCCCGATCCATTCCTGATGGCGGTCGCCGTCGCGGCCTCCTGCGCGTTCCTCACCCCGATCGGTCACAAGAACAACACCATCA
>JAGRHX010001183.1 GCA_020444775.1 Gammaproteobacteria bacterium | reverse complement strand
CGGCCGACTCGATGAGCCGCAGCCGCTCCGCCTTTGGCAGTGCGCGGGCGCTGCCACCGCTTTTCATCACTGCCTCGCCCACCTTCTCGTTGATCCACTTCTCGTAGGGTTCCTTGATCGCTCGCTGAGCCTCCTCTCCGGCCTCGAGAATGGCCTGCTGGTCGGCCGGGCTCAGCGAGTCGAACTTGCGCTTGTTCATCATGTACATGATGTTGCCGTAGAACAGGTTGGCGTTGATCATGTGCGGCATGACATCCCATAGCTTCCACGAGCTGAAGGTGGCAACGCCCATGTTGATGGCGTCGACGACGCCGCGCTCGGCGCCCTGGTAGACCTCGGTCGGCGCGATGAACACCGGCTTGCCGCCCCACTTCTTGATGATGTGGGTCATGACCGGTCCGATGTCGCGGACCAGCCTGCCGTCGAGCTTGTCCAGCTGCACGTCCGGGGTCTTGAACCACCATTCCTGATCGTAGGAGAAGTTCGAGGACAGCACGTTGATGAGTCCGGCCTTGGCGAGCTCGTCGGCAACCAGCGCGGTGTATTCCTTGTCCAGATCGACGTGCCGCTCCCAATCGATGGCAACCGGTGTGAAGCTCGTCATGCGGTGACACGGGATGCGTTTCTCACCGGTTACCGGGCTGATGTCCGAGACACCGCCGAGGATCGAATCGAAGGCCTTGTTGAAAGGGTGCAGCGTGCCAGAGTCGAAGATCTGCACTTCCACCCGGCCATTCGACTTCTCGCTCACCAGCCGCGCGAAGTTCTGGAAGCCGGCATAGCGCGCATCTACCTTGTTGACGTAGGTGCCGAAGCGCAGCGTCGTTTCTGCTGCCTGCAAGGCAGGCACCGCGGCTATCGCACATGCGATGCCTGCAACCGCCAGGGAGCCTCGAATAGCGGACTTGAGCATTGTTCTCTCCTCTCTTGTGGACAGAAGTTCTGGATTGCGCTGCCTGTGATGACCCGGGGCTCGGGGCCATCCGCGCAAGGCGCGTCACGGGTCGGGTGCTCGTCGGACCCGGGTCGAACTGGAGGGCGACGAGCACCGTCGATTGCCCCGGGAACAGCCGGGCGCAACGATGATTGAGCGCGATGGGTGGTCCGGCGCTGTGGGGCAGCCCAGGACCTGTGCGTTCAACGTATCGGTTCAATACGGAACGGATCCGAGCGCGGCTCGGGGCGGGCAGGGGCTCGCGGAGCTCGGCTCCAGGTGCCTGTATGGGTGGGCCAGGGGCCAATGCTGAGAGGGTCATTGGCAAGCTCCGTGCTCCGTGTTCGGGACCGACAGAAGCGCTGTCGGGCGCAGGTGTTCACGCAAGCATTCAATTGAGCTGGGTTTCATGCTAATACAGCGTCAGTTGTCCGGACAAGCTGGCTCTGCAAACGGTGTGCCGACAAGACAACCGCGCTTCGGTCCAGCTGGATGCGCTTGATATGCATTGAAACACCCGTCGACGGGATGGTCTGGAAGCGCCTGCATTGCCGCGACCCGGCTGGCCAGCAGTCGAATACCGCGCACTGGCGTGATGCGGAAGTGTTGATTCGGAACCGTGCCGTCGGGTCGACTCGAAGCATTGCGGATGCCCCATCGTTGTTCTTTCCGCGCCCCAATCTGGCGCATCGTCCGATCCAGGTAGCCCAGCATATGACCGATTCGTTCCAAGCACGCCGTCGTCCCGGTCCGCCGCCCGGCGGTCGGGCAACGTGACCGGGTCCAGCGAACCGTCGGCCCTGCTGCGCCTCACGGCGCGCGAGGCAGCGCAGCGTATCGCCCGCGGTGAACTCACATCCGAGGCGTTGGTCGCCGAATGTCTCGCGCGTATCGAGGCGCGCGAGCCAGCGCTTGCCGCCTGGTCCCATGTGGATCCGGCGCAGGCGCTCGAGCAGGCGCGTGCGTGCGATCGCAGCCCGGCGCGTGGGCCGCTGCACGGTGTCCCGGTCGGGATCAAGGACATCATCGACACCCGAGATCAGCCCACCTGCTACGGCTCACGAGCCTACGCCGGGCACCTGCCCGGCGAGGACGCGGCCTGTGTCGCCGCGCTGCGCGAGGGCGGCGCGGTGATTCTCGGCAAGACCGTGACCACTGAGTTCGCCGGTCGGGATCCCGGGCCGACCTCCCATCCAGCGAGCCGCATCCATTCCCCCGGAGGCTCATCGAGCGGCTCGGCGGCGGCGGTGGCCGACCACATGGTGCCGCTGGCGCTCGGCAGTCAGACGGCCGGCTCGACCATTCGCCCCGCGTCGTACTGCGGTGTTGCCGCGTACAAGCCCACCTTCGGGCTGCTGTCGCTGGCGGGCGTAGGCGCCCTCGCTGAACGCTTCGACACCCTCGGCCTGTTCGCGCGTGACGTGTCGGATCTGGCGACGTTGCGCGATGTGCTGCTGCGCGTCGCGGGTGCGGCTACATCGTCGGTAGCCAGCGAGCCGCCGCGGGTGCGCGTGTGCCGGACCGGGCTGTGGAGTGAGGCACGACCGGAAACGCGCGACGCGCTGCAGCGGGCCGCGGAGCGGCTGACGGCAGCCGGTGCGAGGGTCGACGAGCTGGTGCTGCCCGAGTCCCTGGACGGGCTACGTGAGACCGTGTGGGAGGTGGTGGGCTTCGAGATGGCGCGCGCACTGCTGCCCGCATGGCGCCGTGGGCCGGCACGGCTGCGTGCCGCCACCTTGCGGATGACGGAGGCGGGGCGCGCGATCTCGCTCGATCGGCACCTTCAGAACATCCGTCGAATCGAGGCCGACAACCAGCACGTGAGCCTCATGCTCGACGACACCGACATCGTTCTCACGCCGAGCGCGGTCGGCGAGGCGCCGGAAGGGCTCGAGGACACCGGACCGGTAACCTTCAATTTCCTGTGGCACGTGTTCGGCATGCCCGCCGTCAACCTGCCGTTCGCCACCGGACCGAACGGGTTGCCGGTAGGGATCCAGCTGGTCGCGCGGCGCCACTGCGACGACAGGCTGCTCGCGGTCTCGCGCTGGGCCGAGTCGGTGCTGGCCGGTTGAACGTCATCGACCGCGGTGGATCGCTTGCCGGGCCGTCCGCCGTCATCCGGTCATCAGCCACCTTGCAAGCACCCGTACCGCCTGGGTCAGATCCTCGTGCGCCATGGACTCGCGTGGGTTGTGGCTGCCGTTCGCGTTGCGGACGAACAACATCGCGCTCGGCACGCCCACGGCCGCGAATGCGGCCGCATCGTGTGACGCGCCGCTCGCCAGCGTCATTCCCGGCACGCCGAGTGTCCTGGCGCTGGTGCCGAGCGCGGCGCGTAGCTGTGGGCACATGGCGCCGGGCTCGACGCGCAGGAAGTCGCCGAGTTCGAATCTGACGCGCCGACGCTCGCCGATCCCGGCCGCGAGCGCGCGCACGCGTTGCTCCATGTCGGACAGCAGATTGCCGTCCACGCTCCGCATGTCGAGGGTGAAGTCGACCACGCCAGGGATCTTCGACATCGCATGCTCGCTGGCATCGGTGCTCAGCTTGCCGACCGTGAACGCGAAATCGCCGCCCGTCTCCTCGAAGCGCGTCCAGTCCTCATCGAGCGCGATGACCAGCTCGGCAACCGCCGCGACGGCGTCCCGCCGGCGATGGCGGGGCACACCGCCGCAGTGTGAGAACTCACCGACGCAACGTGCGGCGTGCAGCCTGCTGTTGCCGCGCACACCGGTTACCAGTCCAATCGGTACGCCATCGTCCTCCAGCACCGGCCCCTGTTCGATGTGCAGCTCGATGAAGGCGCGCAGCCCCGAGGGTGACAGCGATTGGTGTCCTGCCGCGATCGAAGCAGGGTCACATCCCGAATCGAGCATGTGCTCGCGCAAGGTGCGGCCGCTGTCGGCGCGCCGGGCCTCGTCGAGCAGGGGCGCCGGCAAGGTGCCCAGTGCAGCGCGGCTGCCGATGTAGGAGGCGCCGAACCACTCGCCTTCCTCGGCTCTGATGCCCATGACGCGGATGTCCGAGGCGGGCGTCACGCCGACATCGCGCAGCGCCGCGAGCGCCATCAGGCCACCGACCACGCCCGCCGCGCCGTCATAGTTGCCACCCTGCGCGACCGAGTCCAGATGCGAGCCGACGACGATGGCTGGCGCATGTCGATCTCGCCCGGTCAGGGTCACGAAGGTGTTGCCGGCCGCATCGTGCGACACCGCCAGTCCGAGAGCGCGCGCATGTTCCGCGAGCAGCTGGTGGGCGCGGTCCTCGCCGGCGCCATAGGACGGGCGCAAGATGCCGACCCCATCGTGGGTCGCGCCGCGCAGCTGGTCGAACATCTCGTCGGCAAGTGCCTGCCGCGCGCGTACCGCCCGGTCAAGTGTCTCGCAGGTCGTGCTATCGAGCACTTCGTTTGCCCTCATCGTCTTGCAAATGACGTCCGCCGTGGGCCGATCAGGACCGTGCGCCGAAGATCGCGGTGCCGATGCGGACCATCGTGCTGCCTTCGGCGATCGCGCTCTCCATGTCGTTGCTCATACCCATCGACAGGGTGTCGAGCTCGAATCCGTCGCGATTGAGGGCCAGCAGCAGCTCGCGCAGGGTACGGAAAGGCAGGCGCTGCGCCTGCGCGTCGTCGCTCGGCCTGGGTAGTGTCATCAGGCCGCGCAGCCGCAGCCGTGGCAGCCGCGCGACGCTCTGGGCGAGGCTCGAAAGCTCGTCGGCGCTGACCCCGGACTTGCTGGCCTCGCCACTCAAGTTGACCTGTATACAGACGTTAAGAGGCGGTAGATGCGGCGGGCGCTGGTCGTTCAGGCGCTGCGCCAGACGTTCGCGATCGAGGCTGTGAACCCAGGCGAAGCGTTCGGCCACGGTCCTGGATTTGTTGGATTGGACCGGACCGATGAAGTGCCAGACGATCTCGGTGTCGCGCAGCTCCGGTGCATCGAGCTTGGTCAGAGCGTCTTGCAGATGATTCTCGCCGAAGTCGAGCTGACCGGCCTCGTAGGCGGCCCGAACTGCCTGCCAGGGCTTGGTCTTGCTGACCGCGAGTAGCTTCACGCTGCCCGGCGTCCGGTCGTGGCGCTGCTCGAGTTCAGCGATGGTCTTTCTGAGCGCAATCAGGTTCGCAGCCACCTCATCGGACTTCATGGCAGGACTCCGCTGTCGTTGCTGGGATCGAGGATCGGGAATCTGTGGAGTGCTTCAAGGCACGGTTCCGATTATCCGTTCATTGTGCGTGACGCGCAGCGATGAGCGTGGCCGCGGGGGCGTCGAGCTGCAGCGGCATCCACTGTCGGTAGCGGTCTGGCCTGAACTATACTTTTGATTCTGTTCGCGGTGCCGGTCGTTCCCGATTCGGGTGCCTTGCGGGCGGGAAGCGGATGGCGCGAGGCGCATGGCATCGTGACCGGTCTTCGCGACCACGCGTGCCGGGCGCCCGAGCGGGTCGATGAGTGGGGGCATGGCTGAGCTCGAGGGCCGGGTTCAAGGGCCGGGTTTCGGGGTCGAGTTCCGCGGTCCGGTATGCCCTTCGATCACACGCCGCGTCTTGGTCCGCCGCGTTGAACTTCGATGTTTCGAGGCTGATTCATGGACATAGGTGAGCTGCTCGCATTCGGCGTCAAGAACGGCGCTTCGGATCTACACCTGTCGGCGGGGCTGCCGCCGATGATTCGGGTGGATGGTGACGTACGCCGGATCAACGTGCCACCGCTGGACCACAAGACCGTTCATGACCTCGTCTACGACATCATGAACGACA
>JAGRHX010001182.1:1429-3501 GCA_020444775.1 Gammaproteobacteria bacterium | reverse complement strand
AGGAGGCCTCCGGCAGGTCCTCGGCAGTCGCCGAGGAACGTACCGCGACCGGCACCGGCTGGCCGTCACCGAGCCGCTGATAGGCTTCGCGTACCGCCTGCTCCAGGGCCTCGGGCAACGGCGCCTCCTCGACCCAGGCCCGGATCCGGCGGCCGGTCTCGGCCAGCGCGCGCACGTCGTCGACGTCCAGCCCGTCGAGCGCCTGATCTATACGGCTCTTGAGCCCGTCACCCTGCAGGAACTCCCAGAAGGCCTCGGCGGTGGTGGCGAAGCCACCGGGCACCCGGACCTCGGCGTCGGACAGCTCGCGGATCATCTCGCCCAACGAGGCATTCTTGCCGCCTACCTTGTGGACATCGTTCATGCCCACTGACTCGAACCAGAGAACGCGCTCCATTTGAGGCTGACTCCCGACTGACGATGCCGCCCATGATACCGGCAGGCAGCTGATTACGCGCCCGATGCTGCATTGCGCAAGATCAAGTCCATGGCCACACCATCGTTCGCGGCGCGCCACGAGCGGATGCTGGTAGACTGCGCAGCGGCCAGCGCGCGCACCGCCGCTGGTCGTCCGCAATCGCGATAATCTCGGCGACAAGCTCGGCGACAATGTTTACCGGTCTCGTCGCCGGTGATGCTCACCAGCAACATCGACCTCCGACCTCACGGCCAGACGCCCCGGATCACCCGACCGTGCCCCTCACGCTGATCACCGTGTTCGCCCGCCATCGCGTCGCCTGCAATCTGCTGATGACGCTGATGCTGCTGGCGGGGCTGTGGGCCCTGGACAAGCTGAATCGACAATTCTTTCCGAATTTCGAGCTGGATTTCGTGACCGTGGGCGTAACCTGGACAGGCGCCAGCCCCGAGGACGTGGAATCCGCGGTCACCAACGTCCTGGAAGAGGAGCTGCGCACGGTCGACGGACTACGCAAGCTCACCTCCGAATCGTACGAAGGCCGTGCCCGGCTGATCCTGGAGTACGACGAAGGCACGGACATGGGCTCGGCGGTCGATCAGGTCAAGGAACGGGTCGCGCTGATCCGCAACCTGCCCGCGGACGCCGAGGAGCCGGAGATCAGCAAGGTCGTCCGCTACGAGCCCGTCGCGCGACTGATCGTCCATGGTCCAGACGACCTCGAGCGCTTACGGCCGCTGGCCCGCCAGATCGAGGAGGAACTGCTGCGCCGCGGCATCGCCCAGGTGCGCTTCGTCGGTCTGCCAGAAGAGGAGATCGCCGTCCAGGTCTCGGCGGCGATGATGCACGAGCTGTCGCTGTCACTGGACGACATCGCCAACCGCATCGCGGCGCGCTCGCGCGACATCCCGGCCGGTAACATCGGCCGCGACGACGTCACCCGGCAGCTTCGCGCGCTCGACCAGCAACGCCGTGAGGTGGACTTCGAGCAGCTGCCGATCATCTCCGACGCCAACGGCCGGCTGCTGCGTCTGGGCGACATCGCCAGCATCGAGCGACGTCCCAAGCAGGGCCAGGCCGAGCTGCTCTACAAGGGACGGCCGGCCATCGAGCTGCGCCTCAATCGGACCGAGACATCGGACAGCCTGGAGGCGGCCCAGGCCCTACAGGACTGGCTGCGCGAGGACCGACCGAAGCTGCCGCGTGGCATCGAGGTTCGGGTCTACGACGAGACCTGGCAGCTCATCTGGGAACGCATCGAGCTGTTGCTGCGCAACGGCGGCAGCGGCTTGTTGCTGGTGCTGTTGGTGCTGTTCGCGTTCCTCAACGCGCGGGTCGCGTTCTGGGTGGCGGTCGGCATTCCGGTCAGCTTCATGGCCTGCCTGGGCGTGCTCTATCTGGTTGGTGGCACCATCAACATGATCAGCCTGTTCGCGTTGATCATGGCGCTGGGCATCATCGTCGACGACGCCATCGTGGTCGGCGAGGACGCGCTCGCGCATTTCCAACAGGGCGACACGCCGCTGCAGGCGGCAGAGCTCGGCGCGCAGCGCATGCTGGCACCGGTGGTCTCCTCGTCCCTGACCACCATCGCGGCCTTCCTGCCGTTGATGCTGGTCGGGGGGATCATCGGCAACATCCTGTTCGACATCCC
>JAGRHX010001182.1:0-1342 GCA_020444775.1 Gammaproteobacteria bacterium | reverse complement strand
CGCAAGCCGTCGCGGCTCCGCCAGCGTCTGGACGGCGGCTTCGAGTGGTTCAAGGAACGCTGCTTCAGGCCGCTGGTGAGCTGGTCGGTCCGGCATGCCTGGCGCACGCTCTGTCTGGCACTCGCCTGCCTGTTGCTCTCGGTCGGTCTGCTGGCGGGTAAACGCGTGCTGTTCAACTTCTTTCCGTCGCCCGAGGCGACGGTGGTGGTGGCCAACGTGGCATTTGTCGCCGGCACCCCACCGGCGCGCGTCGAGCGCTTCCTGCAACGGGTGGAGACCGCGCTGTACGAGGCCGAGAGCAGCGTCGGCGAGCCGGTCATCGATATCGCCATCACCACCCGCAAGACGCTTGCGAGTCTGGACGGCAGCCTGCCACGCACCAGCGACCAGTTCGGCAACGTCACCGTGCAGCTGCTCGATCCAGACAAGCGCAGCGTGCGCAATCCGGCCATCATCCAGGCCTGGCGATCGCGTATCGAGCTGCCACCGGGCATCGAGAACTTCAGCATCATCGAGCGCCGCGGTGGCCCACCCGGGCGGGACGTGGACGTGCGGCTGATCGGCGACGACGCCGAGCGGCTCAAGCAGGCCGCGCTGGAGCTGGCCCGATCGCTGGAGAGCATCGATGGCGTCTCCGGGATCAGCGACGACATGCCGTATGGCCGACAGCAGCTGATCTACCGGCTGACGCCCCAGGCACGCGCGTTGGGGCTGACCACGGACAGCGTCGGCCGTCAGCTGCGCGCCGCCTATGACGGGCGGATCGCGCAGATCTTCCAAGACGGCGACGACGAGCTGGAAGTACGGGTGATGTTGCCTGATTCGGAACGCTTCACGCTGTCCAGCCTGGAACGCTTCAACATCGTGCTACCGGACGCCGGCGCCACCGAGGGCGGCACCGTGCCGTTGATGAGCGTGGTCGAGATCGACGCCCGCCGCGGCTTCGAGATCCTCAAGCACACCAACGGCCAGCTGTCCTTGCAGGTGTCGGCCGACGTCGACGGCAGCGTCACCAACAACAACGACGTCATCGCCCGCATCCAGAGCAGCATCCTGCCCTCTCTGGTGAGCCGGTACGCCATCAGCTACACCTTCGAGGGACGACGCGCCGACCAGACCGAGACCCTCGGCGACATGCAGCGTGGTCTGGTGTTCGCGCTGATCATGATCTACCTGGTGCTGGCCTGGGTCTTCGCCAGCTGGACGCGGCCGCTGGTGGTGATGGCGGTGATCCCCTTCGGGCTGGTCGGCGCGATCTGGGGGCACTGGCACTGGGAGGTGCCGATGTCGATGTTCACGGTGGTGGGCCTGTTGGGGATGACCGGGATCATCATCAACGATT
>JAGRHX010001181.1 GCA_020444775.1 Gammaproteobacteria bacterium | reverse complement strand
CATGGTGCCGGCCCTGCTATCCGCACGGGCCCGATGGCATGCCGAGGCCTTCATCGGCTTTGCCGCTGACGCGGCAATAGCGCGAATAAGCGACCAGTAGGTATGACCGCGCAAAGCCAGACAGCCGCGGAGCGGTCGATGTCCGAGATCAGCGAGGCCGAGTTCCTGCGCTTTCGTGACTTCTTCTACCGCAAGACCGGGATCTTCTTCGAGCCGAACAAGCGCTACTTCGTCGACAAGCGGCTGCTGCAACGGATGGTGCGGACCGGTCATCAGGGCTTTCGCGAGTACTTCACGCATCTTCGCTTCGAGGCCTCCGGAGAAGAGCTTCAGCAGTTGACCAGTCTGCTCACGGTCAACGAGACCTACTTCTTTCGTGAGGAGTACCAGTTCGAGTGCATGGTCGGGCCGGTGCTCGCGGAGGTGGTCAAGAACCGCAGGGACAAGGCGCCTGTGAGGATTTGGTCGATGCCTTCGTCGACCGGAGAGGAGCCCTACTCGATCGCGCTCTATCTGCTCGAGTCGTGGCCACAGATCGGCGAGGTGGACGTGGAGATTGCCGCCTCCGACATCGACCTGCGTGTGCTGCAGCTGGCCAAGGAAGGTATCTACTCCGAACGTTCGGTGCGGAATCTCCCGAAGGCCGTTTTGGACAAGTATTTCGCACCGGTTGCGCGGGGACACTTCCAGGTCTGCAAGGATCTGCGCGAGACGGTGGCGTTCAGTGAAGCCAACCTGAGCAATCCGTTGCAGACCAGGAAATTCAGGGGCTTCGACGTGATCTTCTGTCGAAACCTGCTCATCTACTTCGACGATGCATCGCGACGTATCGCCGCTGAGGCGCTGTACGACGCGCTCAAGCCCGGCGGTTTCTTGTTCCTGGGACATTCGGAGTCGATGAGTCGGATATCGTCACTGTTCACGGTTCGACGATTTCCACAGGCCATTGTCTACCAAAGACCTGGCGATGCGGGGAAATAGGATGAAAAAGGTGCTGGTGGTCGATGATGCCTTGACGGTTCGGCTCTACCATCGACAGCTGATGGAGGCTATCGGCCTCGAGGTGGCCGAGGCGGCCAACGGCGTGGAGGCGTTGGAGAAGGGCCTGAGCGAGCCATTCGATCTTCTGATCGCCGATGTGAACATGCCGAAGATGGACGGCTATCGGCTCCTACAGGCCATGCGTCAGGACGCCGGTCTTCGCGCTATTCCGGTGGTCATGGTCAGCACCGAGTCCCAGCATCGGGATCGTCAGCAGGCCTACGCGGTAGGCGCCAACGCCTATGTGGTGAAGCCGGCGGACGCCGCCAGGCTGCAGTCGCTGGCCGTGGTGCTCAGCGGAGGTGACGCGGTATGAATCCGCTCCTCGATTCATTCGTCAACGAGACACGTGACCTGCTGGAGACCGCCGGTTCGAGCTTTCTCGCCCTGGAGAACGACTCTGGCAACGCCGAGGCGCTGAACGAGATCTTCAGGGCCGTGCATACCATCAAGGGCGCCTCGGGGCTTTTCGAGATCGAGCCCTTCACACGCCTGGTGCACGCTGCCGAGGACGTTCTCGAGCACGTGCGCTGCGGTGAGCTCGAGTTGCTGGCCGAGCACGTGGACATGCTGCTGGACGCGTTGGACCGGGTCAGCGCCTGGATCGACGAGCTGGAGTCCAACGGTGAGCTGGGCGCGGACGCGGCCGGGATAAGCCAAGGCATGAGCAGCCAGCTGCGCCAGCTGCTGGTGCCTGCGGGTGTCCTCGAGGACTCGACATCGGTGGTCGAGCTGGCGGCGCACCGGGCGGCTCGCGATTGGGTGGATCAGGTTCCAGAGACCACGCGCGCGCGCCTGTACGTGTCCGGCGGGCCGCTGGTCGCGGTACGTTATCAGCCGGACGAGGGCTGTTTCTTCCAGGGCCACGATCCGCTGCACACGGTCTGCAATCTGCCCGGACTGGAGTGGTTCGGCGTGAGCACGCGTGAGCCGTTGGGCGAGTTGCAGACCTTGGACCCCTATCGATGCGTGCTCGACTTCGAGGCATTGGTGGCGCTCGAGCCCGACCAGGCGCGAGAGCACCTGCGCTATGTGATCGATGAGTGCGTCATCGAGTCGCTCGATCCGCAAGATCTGGTGCAACCGGCCGGCCCGGTCCTGGAGGGCGTCGAGCTGCAGGACCGGATCGCGAATGCCGCGGCGCTCGTCGACGCCGGCGACTGGCCCGGTCTGCAAACGCTGGTGCAGTCGATCCTTCCCGGGCTCGACGAGG
>JAGRHX010001180.1 GCA_020444775.1 Gammaproteobacteria bacterium | reverse complement strand
GCGGCGGTGGCCATCTGGAAGGCGAGGAAGGCGGGGTTGTTGTAGGTCGTCACGCCGCCGTCGACGAAGACGAACTGGTACTCATCCGGAGTCCCGGGCGCGAAGGTCACCACCTCCGGTGGAAAGAAGGTCGGGGCGGCGGTGCTGGCGCGGACGAGCTGCCACAGGGGCAGGTTGAGGTTGCAGTCCGTGCAGGGGCGGCCGTCGGGGTGGGTGCGTTGGTTGAACTTCGCGAACGGGTTGTTGGAGACGGGCCAGGGCGAGTCGGTGGTGTGGTTTCGCAGCACCAGCATCAGCATGGTGCGAAGCGCCGGATCACCGAGAGTCGCGGGGGTGCCGGTCGGCGGGTGGCCGAGGGCCTTGTTCAGCTCCTCGCGCAGCTTCTGCGCGAGCGGCTCGTCGTTGTAGCTGTAGCGCAGGCGTTTGAACAGCGAGGCGCGGTCGAACATCTGCTTGCCGCTGCCGACGTAGAAGGCGCGGATCGCGTCCATCGACATGCCGGCGCTGATGCAGGTGGCGATGATCGCACCGGTGCTGGTGCCGCAGACGAAGTCGAAGTAGTCGGCCAGCACCAGGTCGGGCTCGCCGCGGGCTGTGCGCAGCTCGGCTTCGAGCTTGGCGAGCGGCTCGACGCTCATCAGGCCGAGAATGCCGCCACCGTCGCAGGCCAGGATCTTCTTCGGTCCCGGGCTCGTGATCCGCTCGGTCAGACTCATGGATCGTCCCTCCCATCGTCTCCGCCGTCCGCGCTTGACACCATTCTGACCTAAATTGGCGTCAAGTTGGAACCACAACGGTTCGATGGATGACCAGGCAAGGCGATCGAAGGCGCGATGGTGGGGTACGGACCGCGCCGGTCAGGTCGGCGAGAGTCGGATCTACTGCCCCGTGGGCAACGAGGTCTCAGGCCAATCCGCTCAGGCCGGTTTCGGGTCTGTGCCTATCTCCACCTGCGTGTCGGTCACGAATCGACACGGTGGCACCAGCAGGTTGAGCGGCGCGGGCACGTTCTTGTACACGCGGCCGGCGAGGTCGTAGCGGGAGCCGTGGCAGGGGCAGAAGTAGCCGCCCAGCCAGTCCGGGCCCAGGTCGTCGGGGGCGATCTCCTCACGCAGGGTGGGCACGCAGCCGAGGTGCGTGCAGAGCCCGACGGCGACGAAGTATTGCGGACGCAAGGATCGGTGCGCATTGTCGGCGTAGGCCGGCTGTTGGGACTGGATCTTCGATTGCGGGTCCCGGAGCCTGGCATCGAGCTCGGGCAGACGGTCGAGCATGGCGTCGGTGCGGCGCAGGATCCACACCGGCTTGCCGCGCCAGGCGACGGTTATCTGCTGGCCGGGTTCGAGCTTGGAGAGATCGGCGCGCACCGGGGCGCCCTGTGCGCGGGCTCGGGCGCTCGGCTCCCAGGATGCGATGAACGGCCAGGCCGCGCCGGCAAGACCCACCGCGCCGACGACCTGGGTGGCGCGGCGCAGGAAGCGGCGGCGGCTGGATTCGTGTTTGGTGTGCATCTTGGCCCCCTTCTCGGCGCGAGGGCTCGTCTCGATGCGGGCCAGGTCGGCAAGTCGGGTTCGAGCATCGCGCGCGGTGTCACGAGGCTTCAAACCCTAGAGCGCGGCCGTTCACCAGAGCATGATCGCTTGATTACAGGACGTGAATGTACTCGGGCTGGCCGGCGGATCGGCGTGCTCCGGCGCAGGGGCACGGGAGCCGACTAGCGCTGGTCACGACGCCTGACTCGACACCACCTATAGCACCGTGTCGATCCTCAGCGCCCCGGGGTGCTGAGGCTGGCCCTGTACAGGCCGTTGCACCGGGCGTCGCAGGCGCATGTCGCGCCTGGCCACCGGCAGCGCCTCACATCGGTCCCGGCGCCGACTAATCCAGCATTCGGTGTACGGCTTCCACGAAGACTTGCGCGCCGGTCGCGATGTCCTCGTCCGAGGTGTCCTCGATGTAGTGGTGGCTGACACCGCCGATGCTGGGGATGAACATCATCGCGGTGGGCAGAACCTGTGCGATCGTGCGTGCGTCGTGGCCTGCACCGCTCGGCATGCGCACGTGCTTGCCGGGCACCAAACGCTCGGCCGAGGCTTCAATCGCATCCTGCATGGATGGATCCATGGCCGCTGGCACGCTGCTACCTTGCGAGGACAGCGTCACCTGGCAGGGGCCCTTGGCGTTCTCCTCGGCCACGATCTCATCGAGGGCGGCGTGCATTCGCTCCAGCAGCTCGAAATCGGTATCTCTAAACTGAAACAGCATCTCGGCTCTGCCTGGCACGATCGAGGGCGCGCCGGGGTCCAGCACGATCTTACCGACCGTCCACACGGTGCGTGGCCGGGCGAGCGCGGGAAACCGTGTCTCGATCTGGTGGTAGATGCGCATCAGCGCCGCGCCAGCATCCTTGCGAATGTCCATGCGCGTCGTGCCGGCATGATTCTGGATGCCGGTCGCCTCGATGTGGAATTGTCGACTGCCAACGATACTGGTGACGATGCCAATGGTCAGGCCGTCCGCTTCCAGAGAGGG
>JAGRHX010001179.1 GCA_020444775.1 Gammaproteobacteria bacterium | reverse complement strand
TCGGGGTGGACACGAGCGTGTCCACCCCGATATGCGCGGTCGGCTGGCTCAGCGGAGGGCCTCAGCGTGTGGGCAAGGCCCGTCCGGATGCGGTCAGGCGCGTGAGCGCTGAGCGCGACGAGCCATCCCGAGCAGGCCCAGCGCAGAGCCGAACAGGACCAGGGCGGCCGGCACCGGCACTGCGGTGATGCCGACAACGGCGCTGTACTTCGCGAACTCATCGAGGATGTTGCCGCTGATGGTCAGCGCGTAGTCGCCCGAAGCCAGGCCTTGGAAGGTCGCGTCCGAGGAGATGTTCGGGAAGTTGAAGTTCGGAGTACCTGAACCACCCACCACGCCGCCCGGGCCGGTCAGCTCGAAGGACAAGGTGTTGCCGAACGGCGCGAGCGAGAACCAGGCCGCTGCGACTTCGACCGTGTAGGCAGGCGCTGCTCCGCCCAGGCTGAACTCCACAGTGTTGCTGTAGCTCATTCCCGTGCCGTTCGGGATGAGTCCGTCGATGAGGATGCCATCGCCGTCGCCGAAGGTGCCAGCCAGCGTCTGCGAGCCTTGCACTCCGCTAAAGCCGACCGCCACCGTCGACGCGCTCACGGCACCGGCCAAGGCCATACCGAGGACGATCATCCAAGCTCTTGCTAATCCACGCATATCGCGGTCTCCCTGCTGAAGTGACAATTTGTTAAACGCGTTCAACTCGAGACACGCTAGCAACGCCTTGTCATCCACGAAAGTCCTGAAACCGGGTATTTCATGGGAAATAGGATGCTTCCGGGATTTCGACCATCTTGAACGATGTTTTCTCTCCAGCCGCGTACTCGGCGACGCCGACCACCGTTTCGGGTTGCGGTGCGCTGGTCGTGGAAGCCGTGACCCGCCGCTCGTAATCTTGCGGCGATACGTCACCACTTCCGGCACGCGGTACCGGCAAGACCAAACGGATCATGCACGCGCGAATCACGTGCTCAGCCCGACGCCAGCAGCACGACGCCCGCGAACACCACGGCCGCCCAGACCAGACGCCGGCGCAGATCGGGTTCGCCGAGCAGCCAGGCGCCCAGCAGCACGCTCAGTGGCACGCTCACCTCGCGCGCCGGCGCGACATAGACGACCGGTGTGAAGGTCAGGGCATAGAGCACCAGGATGTAGGCCAGCGGACTGAGCAACGCGATGCACAGCACGCCGAACCTCTGTTCCCGCCAGAGCGTGCGCACCGCAGCCTTGCGACGGGCCGCGAGCGGCGCGAGCAACAGCGTGCGCCCGATGCTGGAGACATAGTCGAGCAGCAAGGGCGGAATCATCAGGGTTGCGACCGCGTATGCGTCCCAGACGGTATAGCCGCCGATCAGGGCACCGACGGCCAGACCGAAGAGCAGCGATCGACTCACACGGTGCGAGCTTGCCGACAGGCCGCCACTCAACAGCAGCACGCCGCCGACGATTGCGACGACACCAAGCAACGCTTGTGCGGACAGCTGCTCACCGAGCACCAGCACCGCGAACCCGCTGGACAGCAGCGGGCCCGTGGCGCGAGCGGTCGGATAGACGACCGAGAGATCGCCGAACCGGTATCCGCGCTGCAGCAACAGGAAGTAGCCGAGGTGTAGCGCCGCGCTGCCGCCGATGAAGCCGAGCTCGAGCGGGCCGAGATCTGGCTGCTCGAATATCCAGACGAGGACGGCGACCGGCAGATAGATGACTACCGAGACGACAGAGAACAGCCAGACCAGCTCGGGTCCGGCGTTGATCCGTTTGACGTACAGATTCCAGGTGGCGTGGCAGCATGCGGCGAGCAGCACCAACGCAAGACCGAGCATCGACATGGCAAGACCCTGAGCTTTGGTTGAACGACAGGCGCAACAACGCCTGCCCGTCCATCCCCCCTAGTTTCTTGCTCTTTCAGGTGTCTGCCGTGAAGCGGCTCATGACGGCGCTCGGTCCAGTCTTGCGCAAGGCAACGGAACCCTAGCCGCACATGGATGGGCAGGTCGAGAGTAGCGCATCGATGTAGCCTGGAGAAGGCGCCCAAGACCGGTCCGGGGCGACCTGGTGAGCCGACCGAAGCGCCGCTTCGCCGAGCCGGAAACGCGAGACGCGGTTACCTTTGCATCCGAAGCTGGCCGCTGCCTGGTTCGGCAGAGTCCGTCCGTATCGGGTGGCGGAACCACGGGAGGAACACACAATGGCTGTAGCCTTCAACCACACCATCGTCTGGTCCAGGGACAGCGCCGGATCCGCCGCGTTCCTGGCCGAGATCCTGGGGCTGCCGGAGCCCGGCCGTTTCGGGCATTTCCATGTCGTCACGACCGCCAACGGGGTCAGCGTCGACTTCGCCGACCGGGCAGGGGAGATCGCGCCCCAGCATTACGCCTTCCTGGTGAGCGAGGCGGAGTTCGATGGGATTCTAGGCCGTGTCAAGGCCAAGGCTCTGGACTACTGGGCCGATCCGGCGCAGAGCCACAAGGGCGAGATCAACACCCGTGATGGTGGCCGCGGATTTTATTTCGAGGATCCGAGCGGCCACCTGATGGAAGCATTGACGCGGCCCTACGGTAGCGGGGGCTAGCCGCTTTGGACCGGCCAGGCGTGCCGCGGTGTCTGTTGGCGCTGCGTGTTCCGCTCAATCGGCTGGCTCCAGCCGAACCAGACGGCCACCGCGACCGTCCTCGAGCACCCACAAGGCGCCGTCTGGTCCCTGCTCGACCTCACGGATCCGCTCACCCCACTCGAAGCGTTCCTGCTCGGTGGCGCGGTCGGCTCCGATGGAGACTCGGACAAGCGCCCGTGAGCTCAAGCCACCCATCAGCGCTTGTCCACGCCAGCTGCCGAACAGGTCGCCGTCGTAGATGATGAGTCCCGCGGGCGATATCGACGGTACCCAGGAGATGAGCGGGGCCTTGAAGCTCGGATCCGTGGCGTGGTCCGGGATGTCGCGCCCGGAGTAGTTCTCGCCGTCCGAGACGGTGGGCCAGCCATAGTTCTCTCCGGGCACGATGCGATTGAGCTCGTCGCCACCGCGTGGACCCATCTCGTTCGAATACAAGGTGCCGTCGCGGGCAAAGGTGAGACCGAGCGGATTGCGGTGGCCGACCGTCCAGAACTCGCGTGCCACGCCACCACGGTCGGCGAAAGGGTTGTCCACCGGGATCGAGCCATCGGCCTCCAGACGCACGATGGTGCCGAGATTGTTGCTGAGGTCCTGTGCCGGCGTCTGCCGCTGGCGGTCACCGGAGCTGATGAACAGCCGGCCGTCGGGGCCGAAGGCCAGCCGATGGCTGTAGTGGCCGTTGCCGTCGAGCTTCGGTATCTGCTCCCAGATGCGCTCCAGGTTCCGCAGGCGCCCGCCGTTCTGTTCCAGGCTCAGCGTGCCGCGCACCACCACCGCCCCAGAACGGCTTCCGTCGCGCTCGACATACGACAGATAGACGAGACCGTTGTCGGCGAACGCCGGGTGCAGTACCACGTCGCCAAGACCGCCCTGGCCGGCGGCACGGGTGGCGGGAATGCCTTCGATCACACCGCGTCTGCGGCCATCGCTGCCGACCAGCACCAAGGCGCCGGTCTTCTCCGACACCAGCAGGCGTCCATCGGGCAGGAAGGTCATCGCCCACGGCGTGTCGAACTCGTCGAAAGCGGTGGCGGTCAGCCGCGTGCCCGCCGAGCCGCGCACGTCGAATGTCGAGCTGTCGGCCGACGAGCCGCTGGATACGATCAGCAGTACGAGCAGTAGCGGTGACAGCGCGTTCGAAATCTGCATGTGTTCGACCCTCTCGGCCAACAGGCGCATGGTCGGATTGTTCATATCGATTCGATATCAGCAGTCAGACTCGCGTAGCGGCGGCCGTGTGCGGCCACCGTACGCCTTGGACAGCTTGTCTCGAGCCGCTGATTCGCATGTCCAGTCTAACAGCCATGGCCCTTGGCCATGTCGAATTGATATCGCCGGGTACAGCTCGACCGAAGACCAATATCGAGCGAGGATGTAGTTGAAGCTCTGTGGCCTGCCGCTCACGACGCGGGCGCATGGCTTTCGAGACTGTCGGCCGCGAGCGGTAGGCCCGTCCGGCGCGTCATGGTGATGCGGCGGGACCGCAAGAACGCGGGCCCGCCCCCTGGCACCACTAGAGCGCTATCAGTAGGGAAACCGAGTCAAGCCGGTCCGCCGATGTCGCCTCGAGGACGAAGCAGCACCCCGAGTGCCGTGAGCAGCGAGCGATGCAAGCCTCGGGCTCGGCGCCGGAGAAGGGCCGTGGATGGAGCTGCGAGTGCCCGACCGACCGTAGTGAGCAGCAGGCGCGGCACAGTCTCAACCAGTCGCTGGCGGCGATTCGCAAGCTCGGCAGGGCGCACGGGGTCGAGCTGATCGATAGCGATTCGCAACGAGTGACCTTGCACGGCGCGGGTATCTCGAGCGACATCGCCGAGCTGCGCAGTGCATTGCAGAGCGCGCCCGCGGAGGTCGGAGAGCGCTACACAGGTCATCTGCTGGACCAGTTGCTGGTTTCCGAGCCGATGTTCGAGACCTGGTTACAGGGTGTTCGGGCCGAGCTGTCGGATGCCGTCTGCGTGAGTCTGGCGGAGTCTGCGCGTGGTGCTGAGACTCGCGGTGAGCTGGACCATGCCCTGACGCTGTATCGGCGTCTGGTCGCTGTCGACCCGCTGCGCGAGTCGGCCCAGAGGCAGATCATCCGGTTGCTGAGCGAGTGCGGTGATCGGGCAGCGGCGCTCAGGCATTTCACCGTGTTCTCGCAGCTGCTGCGAGAGGCTCTGCAGATGGATCCCGACGCGCAGACGCTGGCGCTGGTGGAGGAGATAAGGCGAGTTGCGCATGACGCGCCACCGCCAGCGCCTGTCGAGGCAGCAGCTGCGACGATAGACGTCGATGGGCCTTTGATGATGTCGGACCCGATCGCGCTCATGCCGGGTGCCGAGTTGTTCCCGCCGGTTCGAGACGCCGAGGGCAGCTTTGCGTCCCGGCCGACGATTGCCGTCATGCCGTTTCGAAGCATCGGTGCCGACACGGGGCAGGGTTATCTTTGTGAGGGTATCAGCGAAGACCTGATCTTCTCCCTATCGGCGTTTCAGTGGTTCTCCGTTCTCGGCCGGGGATCGTCGTTCCAGTTCCGGGAGCAGGACATCGACCCTCGCCGCATCGGCGCGTATCTCGGTGCACGCTACGTCGTCGACGGCAGCGTGCGGCGTGACGGACGACAGCTGCGTATCTCCGTGTCGCTGCTCGAAACCGAATCCGGTCATCAGCTCTGGGCGCAACGCTATGCGCGCGAGGTCGAGGCGTTGTTCGACGTGCATGACGATATGGTCAAGCAGATTGTGGCCGCGGTCGAGCTGCAGATTGACGGTATCGAGATGCAGCGTGCGCTTTCCAAGCCCAGCACTCGTCTGGATGTGTACGACCACGTGCTGCGCGGTAACTGGCTGGTCAATCAATCCGGGCCCGAGCGGCTGTCCGAGGCGGTGGCCCATTTCGAAAGAGCGATGGCGCTCGATCCGAACTACGCGCCAGCCTATGCCGGTCGCGCATTCTCGCGCTACAAGCAGGCCTGGATGGACTTCACCGACATTCGCTACGATCACCTGCGAGCGGCACACGAGGACGCTTTGCTCTCGCTGGGTCTGGCACCGGACAATCCCCGTGCATTGCGTTATCTGGCGACAACCAATGCCTATCTAGGCCATCAGCAAGAAGGTGTCGAGGCCGCGACCCGCGCAGTCGAGATCTGCCCCAGCTACGCAACCGGCTACTCGGGGCTGGCCTTCACGCTCGATCTTGTCGGGCGGTTCGAGGAGGCGCTACCCGCGGTCGAGGAGACCATCCGCCTGCGTCCATTCGATCGGGTGTTGAGTCGCTGCATCATCTCCAAGGCCATCGCGCAATATCAGACCGGTGACTATGCCGGGGCGGAACGGGTCGTGCGTCTGTCACAACAGATCGAGCCGAACTGGTCGTTGAGCAATGTCTTGTTGCTGGCCGTCCTCGGCCAGCTCGGTGACCGCGATCGGGCTGATGAGCAGGTTCGCAAGCTCGTTCAGTTGCATCCAGAGGCGACTCTGGAGCGTATGTCGAAGGCGCTCCCCTTTGCGGTGTCGGATTACCAGGCCCACTTCGAGGAAGGGATCAAGAAAGCCGGCTGGGATTGACAGGCTGAATGCGTGGCAAGGCGGTCTATCCCATGTGCACGCGGCCGCGATCGAATCCGAGGACCTCGACTAGCGCCGTCTGCGATGGCAACCCGCCTCGAATCGGGTCACGGCTATGAGCGGCCTGAATGACGGGAGTCTTGTGCGCGTCTTCAGCTCGCATCATCGGCCAGGAGTCGCTCGACCGCGCTGACGAACTCCTCGACGAAGCCGAGGCGATCGGGCAGGCGAGGGGTGAGCAAGGAGAGCTCCAGGGTGGCGGCGTCATCGAGGACGGCGGTCGAAAGACCACGCATCCGCGCCACGTGCGTCGCGAAGGGTTGGATGAGCGCGCAACCACATGGCCGTGCAGGAGCTCTATCACTCGCAGGGCTGGAACGATGGTTTGCCGATCGTCCCACCGACCGAGGCGGTTGTGAGCGCGTGTCTGGCCTGGGCCCTGATGCCAGCCCATCAGCTCATCGATATAGAGGCCGTGAGAGAGCGGCCTGTGACGGCCGAGAAGATTGCCGTGAACGCGGTCATGGCGGGCTGTCTGCCGATGGACTTTCCGGTGGTCGTGGCGGCCTGGTCGGCGCTGCTGCAGGAGGCATTCCTGCTCCACGGCGCAACCGCAAGCACCGGTGGATGCGCGATCTTCATGGTCATCAATGGTTCATGGTCATCAATGGCGATATCCGGCGTGAGATCGACGCGAGCGGTGGTTTCAGCACGCTCGGCGCCGGCAGCCGGGAAACGGCAGTCATCGGCCGTGCCATCCGGCTCGGGTTGGTGAACATCCTCGACGTGCGACCCGGTGGTATCGACCGCTCGACCTTGGGCCATCCTGGCAGGCCATCTCGCAGCCGCCAAGCGCGCCCTCCCAAAAGGCGGTGCTCTTGTGGTCAAGAGACCGCCCGGCTCGGCGCGCGTGCGTTCTGCTTCTTGCCGGCACCGGCCTCGTCGAGAATGTTCGCCATGCGCCTTGCCTTGGCCACCGCGAGATCCGCGCCGCGCGTGGCCTGGAACATGTCCAGGCTCTCCACGTCGGCCTGCTCGACCGGGCGGATGGCGATGTCGGTGTAGTCGCTTGTGGCCGGATCCGCCACCAAGCGCTTGTTGAGGCGACGCAGCCACTGCAGATAGCGGTAGTAGCGCGCCATGGTGCGCACGATCTCGATGGCTCTACGCGGATAGAACAGGAGTCGATTCTCCAGCGGCATATCGCTGCGACGCTGAGTGCGCACCTTGCGTCGGAAGAAGCCCGACTGTAGCGGGTGCACCTTGTCGAACCAGACACTGCCGGGGAACGCGAGCAGCAGCCAGGTAAGCTTGCTCGATTGCATGCCGCAGGCGATGGCACGTTTGACCAGGGTTTCGATGTGCTCTCGGGTGTAGTAGAGGTCCCAGGCACGCCGGTATATGGATTCGAGCTCCTGCGTGCTCATGCGCTGATGAGCGGTGGTGACGTGCTCGAGATCGTACTTGTTCATGTCCGGATCCATCCACACGCCCTGGTTGTGCAGCCTCTGATGATCCTGCGAGCCTGGCAGTGGTGTGAGTATGAAGAACTCGAGGATGTCGACCGGCAGCTCGCGCTTGATGATCTCGATATCACGCTCGATGGACTGCGGCGTGTCGTCCGGAAAGCCGAGAATGTAGCCACAATAGGTGAACACACCGACCTTGCGCCAGGCTTGCAGCATCTGGCGGTACTCGGTGATCTTGTTCTGTCCCTTGCGCGCGTGCTTGAGATTGTCCGGGTTGATGTTCTCCAGGCCGATGAACACCTG
>JAGRHX010001178.1 GCA_020444775.1 Gammaproteobacteria bacterium | reverse complement strand
AATTCCTCACCGCCGATGCGCGCGAACAGGTCGTCGGTGCGCAGGTTGGACGAGATGGTGTTGGCGAGCCGCTTGATCACCTCGTCGCCGGCGGGATGCCCATAGGTATCGTTGACCTGCTTGAAGTGATCGATGTCAATCAGCATCAGCACCAGCGGCTCGCGATAACGTGCCGAGGCCTCCAGCTCGTAGCGTAGCCACTCGTCGAAGAACTGCCGGCCGTACACGCCCGTGAGATGGTCGCGGGTGAGGTTGTGATACTTCTCCTGCTGCAGCTCGAGCTGACGTTCGAGCATGTAGCTGAACAGCAAGACCGTGTCCGGGCCGAGCTGCAGATAGTCACCCTCGATGAGACGGTGCTGGCTGAGCGGCTGGCTGTTGACGAAACTGCCGTTGGTGCTGCCGAGGTCCTCGACGAAGATGCGCGCATACGGATCGCGCTCTATGCGCAGATGGGTTCGCGAGATGCCGTGGCCATTGAGACGGATGTCGCAACTGTGACTGCGGCCGATGGTGCTGAGTCCGGGCCCGATGGGAAACAGCTTGCCGCGCTCGAAGCCTTCGGAGATCTCCAGGCACGGGACCGGCAGATTCTGTTCGAGCAAGGCGCCGGCAACGGCCGGAATGCGACCGCGGGTGATCTCGGTGGTGTCCGCCTCGGAACGCTCGTCGCCGGCCGTGCTCCGGGCGCGCCGCTCCGGCTTGGGCTCGGCGCCGATCAGCGGCCGTGCCGCGAGTGGCTCGGATGCCAGGCCCGGCACGTCGCGGCGGCGGCTACGGTGAGCACGACGCTCGCCAGGCACCGCGGGCGGCAGGTCGTCATCGGCAAGTCGGTTCAAGGTGTCGGCCACAGGACGCAACAATCCGCAAATTACAGGGACTGGTCTGAGCACTTCTACGACCGTCAGGCGGTAATTCTTTAGCGCTGGATTTCACATTTGAGGGCGCTCGTACCGAGTCTCGGTGCCGTCCGGCGGCTCGAGTCACCGGCAGCATGGGCCTGTCGATGGCACCCGCGATGGTGGCGAGCCGATGGGGCTGCTATCCGGCTGACCAGGCCGCCCCGCGCCGCAGTGTCGACGTGCTCAGTCGACGCGTAGCGGCAGGTTGCGATAGCCCCTGAAGCGCACCCGTCCGGCGAGTCGTGGCGGGCCGTCGGCACGCAGCACCGGGAAGCGGGCCAGTAACCTGCCCAGGGCTATCCGGGCCTCCATCCGTGCCACTGCAAGCCCCGCGCACAGATGCGGGCCGTGACCGAAGGCCAGGTGTGGATTCGGATCGCGTTCAGCTAGGAAGCGATCCGGCTCGGCGAAGACCGCCGGGTCCCGGTTCGCGGCGCCGATGCACAAGGTGACCGGCGTGCCCGGGGCCAGCAGTTCGCCACCGACATGCACAGGCCGCACGACCATCCGGTTGCCGAGCTGATTCGGGCTCTGCAGACGTAGCATCTCCTCGACCGCGCCGGGCAGCAGCGTGGGCTCGGCGCGCAAGCGCGTGGCCAGGCCGTCGATGTCCAGGAGCAGCTTGATGCCATTGCCGATCAGATTGGTGGTGGTTTCGTGGCCGGCATTGAGGATGAAGATGCAGTTGTGCAACAGCACCCGGTTGTCCAGCGGCTCGGCGGTTTCGCCGTTGCGGCCGGATTCACCGCGATCCGCCTCGAGGATCAGCCGGCTCAGCACGTCGTCACGGTCCTGGCTCGGCCGTTGGCGTCGCTCGGCGACCAGTCCCTGCAGATAGTCGAGGAAATCGATCACCGCCGCGTTGCCGCGCCGCAGACCATCGGCATCGACGCTCGGCTCGAGCGCGCCCAGGATCGCCAGCGA
>JAGRHX010001177.1 GCA_020444775.1 Gammaproteobacteria bacterium | reverse complement strand
GCCTGCTCCTCGACCACCGAGATGAGGCGGTTCCACATGACCTGTAGCCGGATCTCGTCGAGCGCGCGTTGATTCACGATCGGATCCTCGTGCAAAGCGGACTTGGAGGTCGCGTGGCAAGGCCGACGCGCGTTGTGGGCGACCAGGACGGGCGACGGGCTCGACAGGCGCGGTGAGCAGATGGCGCAGTGACGGTGTGCATCAGCCGCTTGCCGCCGGCTCGCGCTGGAGCAGCACCAGGTGCCGATTGGCGCTGACCCGGGCCTCGAACTCCGCCGGCACCACGGTCGCGGTCTGGGCCTCGACGATGATCGCGGGTCCCGCGATGCGGCTGCCCGGTGCCAGCTCCGCGCGTGGCAGGACGTTGGCGTGGATGGTCTGCGCGGTGCGCGGGTCGACCAGCACGCGACGGGTCGCCCGCTCGGTCGCCACCGGGGTGCCCGCGGACCCGGTGTCGAGCCGATCCGGCTGTCCGGCCGGGGCCGCGGTCGACAGCGACAGCGCGTAGGAGACCGACTCGATCTGCAGATGTGGGATCACCCGGCCGAAGATGGACTCGTAGACCTGCTCGAAGCGCTCGCGCAACAGCGCGGCGCTGTCGGCATCGAACCCGCCGTCCGGCAGCGGCACGGCGATCTCGTGGCCCTGACCTCGATAGCGCATGAAGGACTGACGCTGACAGTCCAAGGTCGCGCTCGGCGCGGCCAGGCGCACCACCGACTCGGCCTCGCTCCGCATCGCCGCAAACAGCTCGTTGAGGACTCGTGGCTCGAAGGCCTCGAGTCGCATCAAGCGGGTGCGCACCACCTCGTAGGCGATGGGCGCGCGTAGAAAGCCATGCGCGGAGCCTACGCCGGCGCCGAGCGGCACCACCACCCGCCGGATGCCGAGCTTCTGCGCCAGTCGCGCAGCGTGCAGTGGCGCCGCGCCGCCGGTTGCGATCAGCGTCCTATCGGTGGTGTCCTTGCCGTTCTCCACCGCGTGGACCCGGGCGGCGCTGGCCATGGTCTCGTCGACGATCTCGCTGATCCCCACGGCCGCCAGCTGTGGCCCGCCACCGAGCGCCACGCCCAGGGGTTGCAGCGCGTCGTTGGCGGCCTGCTTGTCCAGTGTCATGCGGCCGGCGGCGAAGTCCTGAGGGTCGATACGCCCGAGCAGCAGATCGGCATCGGTCACGGTCGCCTCGCTGCCGCCCTGGGCATAGCAGGCCGGACCCGGCGTGGCGCCGGCGCTGTCCGGCCCCACGCTGATGAGGCCGACCTCGTCGATCCGCGCGATCGAGCCGCCGCCGGCGCCTATCTCGACCATGTCGATGACCGGGACCCGGATCGGTAGCCCGCTGCCACGCAGGAAGCGGTACTCGCGGGCGACCTCGAAGCTGCGACTGTACTGCGGCCGCAGATCGTCGATCAGCGCCAGCTTGGCGGTGGTGCCACCCATGTCGAATGACAAGGCGCGGTCCAGATCCAGCTGGGCGGCGATGTCACGAGCGAGGATCACGCCGCCGGCCGGCCCGGATTCAACCAGCCTGATGGGTTGCGCGACCGCGGTGTCCACGGTGGTGACCGCGCCGCTGGACATCATCAGCAACAGCGGCGCGTGGCTGCCCAGCTCGCGCAGGCCCTGCTCCAGACGGGTCAGGTAGCCCGCCATCAACGGTTGCACGTAGGCGTTCGCACAGGTGGTGGACATCCGCTCGTACTCACGGATCTCCGGGCAGACGGTCGATGACAGGCTGATCGAAAGTCCCGGCAGGCGCTCGCCGAGCAGCCGCGCGGCGCGCTGCTCGTGCTCTGGATTGATGTAGCTGTGCAGGAAGCAGATGGCCAGCGACTCGATGTCCGCGGCCTGTAGCCGCCGGGCGATCCCGGTCAGCGCCGACTCGTCCAACGGCACCAGCACGCTGCCGTCGGCGGCGATGCGCTCGCTCACCGGCAGACGCAGGTGCCGGGGCACCAGCGGTCGCGGTCTTTGCATGTACAGGTCGTACTGTTCGAAGCGATGCTCGTAGGCGATCTCTACCGCGTCGGTGAAGCCGTCGGTGGCGAGCAACGCGGTACGTGCGCCCTTGCGCTCGATGAGGGCATTGGTCGCCAGGGTGGTGCCGTGGATCACCAGCGTCAGACGCTCGGCCGGCACATCGGCCTCGGCCAGGATCCAGGCGGTGCCTTCCAGCACCGCGCGCTCCGGCGCGTCGGGGGTGGTCAGGAGCTTGGTGCTGTACGTCGCATCATCGGTGCTCAGGACGAGATCGGTGAAGGTGCCGCCGATGTCTACGGCCAGCCGGACCGGCTCGGACATTAAAGGGTTCCCATCTGCATGAAGCCGTCTGGACGGTAGATGTCCGCATGAATCAGGTCTGCATCATACGTGCGCGTCGCGCTCGCGGGCGACGCGCACGGTCATGGCGGTCGATGTCCGGTATCGAAGCAGCGCTGGCGCGGTCGCCCTGTCAGCTGCCCGGACCGTTGATCGCCGGCGATCCGATTGTGCGGCAACGCGGATCCGAACGGAACGCCGCCCGGACGCCGCGCCGCCAGGCGGGCACCCTGCGGAATCGTCGTCTTCGGCCGACAACCCGTATCGCCACCCGCCCATGGAGCGTGCCGCCTGCCGGTCGGCAGCGCGCGCCACCAGACCTGACAAGACCACGCCAACGGCCGCGAGAGGGTAGATTGCCGTGGTCAGAATGCCATCGGATCCAGGGACCATGATCGAGCACCGTGACCGTCAGTCGGATCGACCTCAACCGGATAGGCACCTGGGCGACGACCTCAGCCGATCCATGGACGACGAGCACAACGCGTCGGGGCGGCCCGACGAGACCGTGCCCGAGGTCGCGTCGGACCGTTTCCCCTGCGAGCAGTGCGGTTCCCAGCTGCAATTCCAGCCGGGCACCGATGCGCTGGTCTGTCCGTACTGTAATCATCGACAATCCATCGTCAGCAGCGCCGACCAGGTGGGCGAGCGGGATTTCCTGCGCGACCTGGCGGAGGCCGAGCGCAATGCGGTCAGTGACGAGGTCACGACCCTGAGCTGTCCCGGCTGCGGCGCGCGTTTCGAGCTCGATGCCCGCGCTCAGGCCGGTGCCTGCCCGTTCTGCGCGACTCCCGCGGTGGTCGACGCGGGCCGCACACGACGCCAACGACCGCAGGCGTTGCTGCCCTTCAAGCTCGACGAGTCAACGGCGCGTGAAGCCTTCTCCAGCTGGCTCAAGGGGCTCTGGTTCGCGCCCAACGGGCTCGCCCGGCTGGCCCGGGCCGACCGTCATTTCGATGGCGCGTATCTGCCCTATTGGACTTTCGACAGCATTGCCCACGTGCGCTATCGCGGCCAGCGTGGCATCGAGCATCGAGTGCCGGTACGCGAGCGGGTGGAGGTGAACGGCAAGGTGGAGGAGCGGGTCACGACCCGCATCGAGGTGCGCTGGACGCCGGTGTCCGGCCAGCTGCGCCTGGGTTTCGACGACGAGATCGTCGCCGGCAGTCGATCCTTGCCGGTGAATCGTGTCGAGGCGCTGTCACCGTGGGATCTGCACGAGCTGGTGGACTACAGAGCCGAGTACCTGAGTGGCTTCAGGGCCGAGCTCTACACGGTCACCCTGGAGCAGGGCTTCGATCGGATGCGTGACAACGTGGACGGCCGGATCCGCGGCGCGGTGCATGCCGACATCGGCGGCGATCGCCAACGCATCGACCAGCTGCAGACACGCTTCAGTGACGTGCGCTACAGGCTGGTGCTGCTGCCGTTGTGGATCGCCGCGTTCCGCTTTCGCGACAAGGTGTACCGGTTCCTGGTCAATGCCCGCACCGGTGAGGTGCAGGGTGACCGACCCTATAGCATCTGGAAGATCGCCCTCGCGGTGGGTGGCGCGTTGCTGGTGGTTGGCGCGTTCGGCTACCTGAGCGGTCGGTTCTGAGGCACGGCGGCGGGCTCGGCGGGCGAAGATGTCGGTCGCCGGCGGCGAAGCCTGGCGGGTGATGCTAAGCTGCGAGGCACACTCATGCGTGAGGCGACGAGCTTGACCGGTGCGTTGGTAAGGACCGTGCGACTGACGACCGGCGTCATCCTCTTCGTCTTCGTCATCTCCCATCTGGTCAATCTGTGGTTCGGCCTGATCGGCATCGAGTCGATGGAGGCGTGGCGGGAACGCCTGATGTGGCCATGGTCCAACCTCCTGGGTGGTCTGCTGCTGCTGGTGAGCCTGACGGTGCATGCCGGCCTCGGCCTGCACGCGCTGTATCGACGCAACACGCTGCGTATGCGTGGTTTCGACGCGGCGCAGCTGACTCTCGGCCTGCTGGTGCCATTCCTGCTCCTGCCGCATGTGCTGGCCATGGTCCTCACCCCGCTGCTCGGTGCCCCGCGGCTGGACTACGAGTTGGTGCTGACCCTGTTCTGGCAGACCGATCCCAGCGCCGGACTGCGTCAGGTGCTGGGTATCATCGCGGTCTGGCTGCACGCCTGCATGGGTCTGGTCGTGTGGTTGCGGCTGCGCAGCGCCTGGCCGGCGCTCGCGCCCGTCGTCTATCCGATGGTCCTGGTGGTGCCGGTGCTGGCGTTGCTGGGCTTTGTCGCGGCGGGCAACGCGCTACTCGAATCACGATCGCCCGCGGCACCGGCTGATGACGGCAATCAGAGCGGATACACCAGCGGATATGGGGGTGGATATGGGGGCGGATACACCAGCGGATATGGGGGCGGATATGCTGGCCCAGACACCCGCGAACATGCCGGTGGGTACGCCGATGGATATGTCACGGCGCAGGGCGCCGAGTCCGGCGCGGGGGCGGATACGCGGACGAGCAGCGCGCCGGCGGCGCGCGTGCGCCGCATCAGCGATACCGCCATCATTGCCTGGCTGGGGCTGATCTCGCTGACCCTGCTGCTGCGTGGTTTCAGGCTGCAGCGCGAGACTGGCAGCGCGCAGGTCAGCTTCGTCGACGGTCCGAGCATCGACACGCGAGCCGGACTGAATCTACTCGAGCTCAGTCGCAGTCAGCATCTGCCACACGGCAGCCTGTGTGGCGGCAAGGGGCGCTGTGGCACCTGCCAGGTGCGGGTGCACGCCGGTGCCGAGCACCTCAGCGACATGGGTACGGACGAGGCGCACACGCTGGCGCGATTCGGTGTTCCCGCCGATGGCCGCGTGCGTCTGGCCTGCCAGGCGGTGGTGTTGGGGGGGGCGCTGCGGGTCGAGAGACTGCTGCCGGCGCTGGTGACCCCCGAGCATCTGCGGCGCTTGCACGCGGCCCCGCCGGAATCGCTGGCGCGACGACCTTGCGAGCCCTGATCCTGCTTTTGGGACTGCTCTACGGCACCACGGCGCTGGCCGCCGGCGGTCCGTTGCTGCTGTCACCGCTGACGGCATCCGATGCCAACCGGGGTGATAGCGCGGTCGCCGCCCAGCAGGACGCGGTGACGCCGTCCGCCGAGGACCTGAAGACCCTGCGTCGGCTGCTCAACGATCCGCGTGTCCTCACCTGGTTGGACAATCGTCTGTCGTCCGTCGATGGGCTGGCCGTGGGCAGCGCCACGGCCGGGAGCGGAACGGCGGTTGCCGGTATGAGCGGCAATGTTCGCGCGGTGGCCCGGCAGAGTATCGAACAGCTACGAACACGTGCCGATCTGCTGACCCGGGCATTCGCCGATCTGCCGGCGACCACGGCCGAGATCAGACGGCTCTGGCAGGCTCGGATTGACGCGGCCACCATGCTGCGGTGTGTTATCAATACCATAGTCTTCCTGTTCGTGGGCTGTGGTCTGGAGTGGCTGTACTGGCGCTACATGCAGCTCGGGCTCAGACGTTTGGAGCTGAGTCGTCCGCTGGGGCTGGGTATGATCGTGCGCTGGGCGCTGGCCCGCGCTGGCATGCTGCTCGGTGGCGCGCTGCTGTTCGCTCTCGGCTGCATCGGAACCTTCGCCGCCTTCGACTGGCCGCCACTGGTCGGTGAGCTGGTGCTCAGCCTGCTACTCGCGGTGGTGATCGTGCGGGTCGTCATGGTCGCGACCCGCTTCGTGTTCGCGCCGCGTGCCGACACCCTGCGGCTGGTGCCGCTGTCTACCGCTCGCGCCACCGCGGCCAGTATCACGGCCCTGGCGCTGACCGGCGCGCTGGTCAGCGCCATGGTCATGGAGGATACCTTTGCCGGACTCGGCGCGATGGGTGGCGCCCAGGTGGCGATAGACGCGCTTGCTTCGATGCTCGTGGCGCTGCCCACGCTGCTGGCTATCCTGAGCTGGCAACTGGTGCTGGGTCTTGCGGCTCGCACCGGGCCGATGGTCGGGCCGGACGACCCGGTACTGGAGGGCAGACGCGATGCCATCGGCATGAGCGGCCTGTTGCAGCGCGCGCTGCCGGTCTGGCTGGGTTGTCTGGTGATCGTCATGCTGATCCTGGACGTGCTCGGCGCGCACGCATTCATGTGGAGCATCGGTTTGCTGGGGTTGTTGCCGGTGGTCTTGTCGGTCGCGACCAGACTCACCCGCTACTATTTCGAGATCGCCTGGCACGGTGTCGATGGACCGGCTGTAGTCGGGCAGGGCACCGACGCGCCGGGCGTTGATGCCCCCCCGACCGCGACCGTGGATGACGGAGCCGATCACGAGGTCGACGTGACTCGAGACGAGGTCGACGATCGGG
>JAGRHX010001176.1 GCA_020444775.1 Gammaproteobacteria bacterium | reverse complement strand
GGCGCGGTTCTTGGTCTGCAGATCGGCGAGTCCGACGATGAAGCCGAAACCGGCGTCGGTCGCGAGCAGGTATTGCGCGCTCTCCTCCCCCATCAGCACCGCTTCGAAGGTGGCGCCATCGGGTGGATTCAATCGTCCCGAAAGCGGCTCCCCCTGGCCACGGGCCGACGGTAGACCATGCGCGGCCACGCAGTAGCTGCGTCCGGTCGAATCCAGGAACACCGCCTGTTGGTTGCTGCGGCCACGGCAGGCCGAGCGGAACGCATCTCCGGTCCTGTAGCTCAAGGTCGACGGATCGATCTCGTGCCCCTTGGCCGCGCGTACCCAGCCACGCGCCGACAGCACCACGGTGACCGGCTCGGCGGGGGTGATGCTGGCCGTGTCCAGCGCCTCCGCTGCGGCACGCTGCACGATCGGCGAACGCCGCGCGTCGCCATAGGTCTGTGCGTCCGACTCGATTTCCTTGCGAATCAGGGTCTTCAGCCGACGGGCGCTGCCGAGGGTGCGCTCCAGATCCTGGCGCTCCTTGTCCAGCTCGGTCTGCTCGCCCCTGATCTTCACCTCCTCCAGTCGCGCGAGGTGCCGCAGACGCATGTCCAGGATCGCGTCCGCCTGGCGATCGGACAGTCCGAAGCGGCTCATCAGCACCGGCTTGGGCTCGTCATTCTCGCGGATGATCGCTATCACCTCATCGAGGTTCAGATAGGCAATCAGCAGACCTTCCAGTATGTGCAGGCGCTCGAGCACCTGCTCGAGCCGATACTGCAGTCGACGCCGCACGGTCTGCTCGCGATAGCTCAACCACTCGAGCAGCAGGGTCCGCAGGTCCTTGACCTGTGGACGCCCATTGAGACCGATAACGTTCATGTTGACCCGATAGCTTCGCTCCAGGTCGGTGGTCGCGAACAGGTGCAGCATCAGCTGTTCGTGATCGATACGTCTCGACCGCGGCACGATCACCAGTCGAATGGGCTGGGTGTGATCGGACTCGTCGCGCAGGTCCTCGACCAGTGGCAGTTTCTTGGCCTGCATCTGCTGGTGGATCTGCTCGAGCACCCGGTCTCCGGACACCTGATAGGGCAACGCCGTGATGACAATCTCACCCTGCTCGACCTCATAGCGCGCGCGCATGCGCACGCTGCCCGCCCCCTTGCGGTACAGGGCGCGCAGCTCCTCGGCCGGGGTGATGATCTCGGCATCGGTGGGGAAATCCGGTCCCGGCACCAGCTCGCAGAGGGTCTCCAAGCTGGTCGCGGGCTCCTCGATCAAACGCACGCATGCGGCGGCGATCTCACGCACATTGTGTGGCGGCACGTCGGTGGCCATGCCAACTGCGATACCGGCGGCGCCGTTCAACAGCACGTGGGGCAGACGCGCCGGCAGCAGCGACGGCTCCTTGAGTCGATCGTCGTAGTTGTCCACCCAATCGACGGTGCCGAGGCGGATCTCACGCAGCAAGACCTCGGCGAAGCGGGCCAGACGCGCCTCGGTATAGCGCATCGCCGC
>JAGRHX010001175.1 GCA_020444775.1 Gammaproteobacteria bacterium | reverse complement strand
CCGGGTGCGGAATCGATCTCGGGCAGAAATCTGGAACACGACCGGCGGTCGTCCACGCGATCGCCGGGAAATCCCTGGGAACTCCCTGGGGAAATCGCTGGCATGAGGTCGCTGGGTCCTTGCAGGACCCGCCAGACGTTGCCCTGCAGAAGTTGACCGGAACACATTGGCTGGCGAGGGATGGCTGGCGAGGGATGGCTGGCAAACGCCGCCGTGCCGCCATTTCACTCGACGCGGTTCGGACACTTCTTGCGTTGGCAGTCCCCGTACAGCACCAGGGTGTGGTCGGCGATCCTGAACTCGTGCTCTTGAGCGATCCGCTCCTGACGCTTCTCGATGGTGGTGTCGACGAATTCCACCACGTGCCCGCACTGTACACACACTATGTGGTCGTGGTGTTCACCCGAATCGAGCTCGAACAGCGCATGGCCACCTTCGAAGTGCAGCCGCTTGACCAATCCGGCCGCCTCGAACTGGGTCAGGACCCTATACACCGTGGCCAGACCGACGTCCTCGCCATTGTCCTTCAACGCCCGATACACATCCTCGGCGCTCAGGTGGTCGTCGGCGTTCTGCTCGAGAATAGAGATGATCTTCAGACGGGGCAGCGTCACCTTCAGCCCGGCCTTCTTCAATCCAGCGCTGTCCAATTGCTCGTACCCTGAAAGTCATCCGGTCGTCACCCGGCGATGGCCGGATGACCGTGGCAGCGTCGAGAACGCCTGGCGATTCCAACGGATGGTGTCACCTCGTCATGCGGACTGTCCTGGCCTGCTACTCGATCGTGAGCTTACAACTTCGATGCGGCATCCGCGAGCCAACGCGGCGCCGGCGTTGCCGGCGGGCCATCAGGTCTCCAGAGTCCGGCTCGAGCTCAGCGCCCTGGACAACAGCACCACCGGAACCAGACCGGACAGGACGATGAACAGCGCACCGAGCGCGGCGCGTTCGATCTGCTGATCTGACGCGAACTGATACACATTGGTCGCGAGTGTCTCGAAGTTGAAGGGACGCAGGATCAAGGTGGCCGGGAGCTCCTTCATCACATCGACGAAGACCACCGTGGCGCCGGCGATCGCACCGCTTCGCACCAGCGGCACGTGGACTCGACGGTAGCCCTGCAGCGGCGTGCAGCCCAATGAGCGAGACGCCATCTCCATGGCCGGTGAGACCTTCTCCAGACTGGATTCCACCGCGCCGAAGGCGATCGGCATGAAGCGCACCACATAGGCGAACAACAGCGCGAACAGGGTGCCGCTCAGCAACAATCCGGTCGAGAGTCCAAAGGCATTGCGCGCCGCAGCATCGAGCAGATTGTCCAGTGCCGCGAACGGCACGATGACGCCCAGGGCCAGGACCGGCCCGGGCAAGGCGTAGCCGAGGCTCGCGATCCGCACCGCCAGCCCGGTCAGCGGCACTCGCGAGTAACGCTTGCCGTAAGCCAGCGCGAGGCCTACCAGCACCGAGAACGTGGCGGCCGCCAGGGCCAACCGCACACTGTTCCAGGCGTACCGCTGGAATTCGGCGTCGAAGCTGGCCTGGAAGTTCTCCAAGGCGTAGATGCCGAGCACGCTGGCCGGCACCACGAAGCCGAACAGCACCAGCGCGGCGCAGAACACACTGGCCGCGCCAGCCTTCCAGCCGACCAGCCTGAATCCACGCAGCGCCTTCTTACGCCCGCGGACCGAGAAATTGCGGCGCTGACCGCGACTGCGTCGCTCGATCCAGACCAGTCCCAGCACCAGACCCAGCATGACCAGGGCAATCTGCGCGCCACCCGCGAGGTTACCCATGTTGAGCCAGACATCGTACAGACCCAGGGCCAGGGTCGGCACACCGAAGAAGTCCACGGTGCCGAAATCGTTCAGGGTCTCCATCAGCACCAGCGCCACGCCGACCGCGATGGCCGGCTGGGCAATCGGCAGCGACACGCTGAGGAACACCTGGAAGGGTCCCCGGCCCAGGGACCTGCCCGCCTCCAGTGCCTCGTTGGACTGCTCCAGGAACGCCGCCCGGCTCAGCAGATAGACGTAGGGGTAGAGCACCAGGGTGAGCATGCAGAATGCACCGCCCAAGGTCCTGATCTGTGGAAACCAGTAGTCGGACGGCGAAGCGTAGCCGAGCAGCGCGCGCAGACCCGCCTGCACCGGTCCCGCGTACTCGAGCAGGTCCGTATATACGTAGGCGACCACGTAGGCGGGCATGGCCAGAGGGGTCAGCAGCGCCCACTCGAACACCTGCCGACCGGGAAAGCGGCACATCGTCACCA
>JAGRHX010001174.1 GCA_020444775.1 Gammaproteobacteria bacterium | reverse complement strand
CGCGCGGACTGAACGGCTTGGTGACATAATCATCGGCGCCAGACTCGAGCCCGACGATCTTGTCCATGTCCCCGCTACGGGCCGACAGCATCAACATGGGCATGCTTGCGCCGGCGTTGCGCAGCTCCCGGCAAGCGGTCAACCCGTCGATCCCGGGAAGCATGACGTCCAGGATCACCAGGTCGGGCGCAAGGGCATCGACGGACTCGACCAGGCCGCGGGCATCCATTCGTCGTGACACCTCGTAGCCATGCGCCTCGAGGGTCTGGCCCAGCATGTCGCAGAGCACGTCATCGTCCTCGACCACCAGGATCTTCGGCATGGGCGTTCCTCGGCTTGGAATCAGGCGTCCGTGAGATGGACCGGTCCGCCCGGTTCGGGCAAGGCGATGCCGTACTGCGCGAAGTACTTGGACCAGATCGGGCTGAGCTCGGCGTGCTCGGCGTAGGCGAGCACGATGTAGCGAGGGGTGAAGGGCCGCTGGCGCAGCAGCATCCCGGCTTCGTCCGGCCTGCGGCCACCCTTCTTCCGATTGCAGGGTGCACAGGCGGTGACCAGGTTGTCCCAGGTCTTGCCCCCGTTCTGCGAACGCGGTACGACGTGATCCACGGTCAGGGCCGATCGCCCAGGCTGGGCACCGCAATAGGCGCAGGTGTAGGCGTCTCGCGCGAGCACGCCGCGACGCGTGACCGGCACACGCCACCGATGGGGCACGCGAACGTAGGCCAGCAGACGGATCACCAGCGGTACGGGCAGCTCGACGCGTTCCGCGTGAAGCATGGCCTCGGCGACTTCGACTGCCTGAGCCTTGTCCTTCAGCAGGAGAACCATCGCCCGCCGCACCGAGACGACGTTCAGCGGCTCGTATGATGCGTTCAAGACGAGAACGGACACGCCACCACCTCCTGGCCGTCTCCGTGGACCACCCTTGGCTCAAGTATAGGGAGCCCTTGCGCGGGCTCGAAACCCGGCGCGGCACCAAAGAAAAAAGGCCGCACGATCGAGGATCGTGCAGCCGGGCCGACCGAACTGTCTTGGAATCGCGTGCTGAAGGCGAGCGTGCGCCTCGTCGCGCGGTGCATCATCGATCGCCGCAACGACAGCGCTCGCGTCGGTGACGCTGCGACCGATTCGCGCCGCGGCCACCGTTCCGGCGCGACAGTACCGAGGGTGGGATTTGAACCCACACGGGTGTTACCCCACGCGAGTTTGAGTCGCGCGCGTCTGCCAGTTCCGCCACCTCGGCTGGCTGGGACCTCGCCGTCGACGCGGCAGCTGGTCCAGGTACGGCATCCGGACCGGCTGCGGGCCTGCCGGGTCCGATGGAGCCCACGGGCGGGATTGAACCGCCGACCTCATTCTTACCAAGAATGCGCTCTACCACTGAGCTACGTGGGCAGTCTCGACGGCCGTGGCCGCCTGCCGGTTGACCGGCCAAGGAAGGTCAGCGCCCCAAGAGGGCGAAGACCCAGGTCGGGGAGAGAGGATTCGAACCTCCGACCTC
>JAGRHX010001173.1 GCA_020444775.1 Gammaproteobacteria bacterium | reverse complement strand
CAGCGTGCGCCAGGCATACACGTTGGACGGAAACTGGTCGGCCAGGGTCAGGATCGTGCTGCCCGCGGTGACCGGCAGGTTGCGCGCCGCGACCGCGATACCGTAGCTGGCCGCCGGCACGATGGCGATGTTGCGCGCCCGGCTGCCGACCAGCCGGGCGAACAGCTCGCGGGCCTGATTCGATTCGCCGAAGAAATCGTCGGGCTGCAGCAGCCAGGGCCGGCGCTTGCGCTCGATGCCTTGCTCGCCGGCGGCGACCACGCTGTCCATCAGCGGCGACATGTACGCACAGTTCAGATAGACCACCTCGCGGGGCAGACTGAAGCGGTGTCGCTGGCTGGGGATGGGTGCCCGGAGGTCGTGCGTGCCGGAGCCGGTCGACCCGGGTCGATGCTGGTCGTTCATGGCGGACTCCCGTGTTCGTTCATGACCGTGGCCCCGGCCAGTCCAGCTCGAGGGCGCGCCAAAGATACCAGCTTGCGATGGTTCGATACGGCCGCCAGCGATCGCCGTGAGCGAGCAGCTCGGCAACCGGTGGCAGCGCTGGGTCGCCACGATGCAGCATGAAGCCGCGGCGGATCCCCAGATCGCTGGCGGGCAACACGTCAGGGCGTTGCAGCTGGTTGATCAGCAGCATCTGCGCGCTCCAGCGACCGATGCCATGGACCCGGGTCAGAGACTCGATGATCGCCTCGTCGTCGAGCCCGTCCAGGATCCTTCGGGGTGGGATGCTGCCGTCCAGTGTCTTGCTCGCCAGATCCCGCAGCGTGCGGATCTTGGCACCGGACAGTCCGGCGTCGCGCAGGCGCTGATCGTCGAGCTCCAGCAGTCTTGCCGGGCTTGGACGGGCCTGCGGGAACAGTCGTTTGACACGGTCATGGATGCTGGCCGCGGCCTTGGTGGAGAGTTGCTGGGAGACCACCGAGCGCAGCAGGCACTGGAATACGGTGCGGGTGGCGCGCGAGACCGGCTGGTACGGGCCGACCCGCTCGATAAGCGCGGCCAGTGGCGGGTCGTCGCGGCACAGGCCGTCCAGGTGTGTTCGCGGATCGGTCATGCGCAGGGTCCAGGTATCGTGTCGAACTGATGCGGCCAGGCCGTTGCTTGTCACGGGCCGATCCTCGGCGCCGAGCGGCTAGACTGGACAGGTAAGCCGGTCGAGCACGGCGCGCCACGCCAACAGGCGTATACGCCGGCGGCCGACCGCCTGCATGATCGGCACCAGACGCGTTGCCTGCAAGCCAGATGCGATCGTGATCGAGCGGCGCCCGCGGACAGCCGCGGCCGATGCCCCCGTCTCGCGCTGAGCGGTTCCGGGCGACGTCATACAGCGGGGCACGGCAAGAACCGCCCCGGCGCAACCCCTCAGGAGTACCCATGGACTCATTTCGCGCATATCGCGTCCACGAGGTCGAAGGCCGCAGCGTTGCGCGCCTGGACGACATCACGCTCGACGATCTCAACGAGGGCGAGGTGGTGGTGCGCGCCGCCTGGTCGGACATCAATTACAAGGATGCGCTGGCCGCGACAGGGCGCGGCAAGGTCATCCGACGGTTTCCGATGGTTGTCGGCATCGACGTCGCCGGCCATGTGCACAGCTCCAACGATCCACGTTACAAGTCGGGTGACGCGGTGGTGGTGACCGGCTGGGGTCTCGGCGAGGAGCACGACGGTGGCTTCGCCGAGTACGTGCGGGTCAAGGCCGACTGGTTGGTGCCGCTGCCGGAGGGCTTGACGCTACGCGAGAGCATGGCCCTTGGAACCGCGGGGTTCACCGCGGCGCTGGCCATCGTCGCCATGGAGCACAACTACCAGACGCCGCAGCAGGGGCCGGTGTTGGTCAACGGAGCGACCGGTGGGGTCGGCAGCTTTGCGATCGACATGCTCGCCGGGCTCGGTTACGAGGTGGTGGCGTTCACCGGCAAGCGCGACGCCGAGAGCTATCTGCGTGGCCTGGGGGCCAGCTCGCTGCTGTTGCGTGACGAGGTCGAGCTCGGCAAGCGGCCGTTGGAGAAGACCTTGTTCGCGGGTGCCGTGGACAACGTCGGCGGCGACGAGCTGGGCTGGCTGACGCGGGTCGTGATGCCCGAGGGCAACATCGCCTCGGTCGGGCTGGCCGGCGGATTCAAGCTCGAGACCACGGTGATGCCGTTCATCCTGCGAGGCGTGAATCTGCTCGGCATCAACTCGGTCTACGTGCCCGCGCGGAGGCGTCTGGACGTCTGGCAGCGTCTGGCCAGCGACCTGAAACCGCGGCACCTGCAGCAGGTCATCACGCATGAGGTCGACCTGCGGTCGCTGGACGGCGCCTTCGACGCGCTCATCGAGGGGCGTATGACCGGCCGTACGCTGGTCCGTATCGACGGCTCCTGAGCGCGACCGGTGCTTGCCGCCGGACTCACCGGTGCATTCAGGGCCGGTCGGCGCCGGCCTTCCCCCCTCCCGGCCTTCCCCCTCAATGTGCATCGACCGTGGGCATCGACCGTGCGCGTTGACGGGGTGGGGGCGGGACATAGACCCAAGTCGTGGGTCCGGCACACGGGTTGATCCGCGTGCCGGAGCGGCGTGCCTTCGCATGCGCGAGCGGCGAAGCGGCGAGCGGCAGCTTGTCCTACTTCGCGGCCATGATGGCCTTGTGCTCCTGCTCGGCCAGCGCGTTGATGACAGCGATGACGTTGTCATAGCTGCCGGCGGTCGAACCGGAGACCCGATACTTGCCGTTCACCACCACGGTCGGTGTGCCGCTGATGCCATAGCGCCCCTGCATGACCTTGGATTGGCGCAGCTTGGTGTCCACGGCGAACGAGTCGAAGGTCTTGTCGAACTGTTCGGCGCTGACGCCGCGCTCGGTGAAGAAGTTGCGCAGCGCCTCGGGCGTGTTCATCGGCTTGCCCTTGTTGTGGATCTCGACGAACAGATCATGATGGGTCTTGTCGAGCACGCCCAGCAGCTCCGCCGTGTAGAAGGCCTTGGCGTAGACCTCCCAGGACTTGCGGAAGATCGCCGGCATGTGCTTGATGTCGACGTAGTCGGCCTTGTCCTTCTCCAGCCGTTCCATGACCGGCAGGAAGCTGAAGCAGTGTGGGCACGCATAGGAGAAGATCTCCACCACCTCGACCCGATTCTTGTCGGCGGTCGGTTGTGCCGGCGTGATGGTCTCGTACTTGCCGGTGATGTCCACGGCAACCGCTGGCAGTGCCGTGCCCAGCAGACTGCCCAGTAGCACGATGCCCATCAGGGTCTTGCTCATGCGGAAAGTGCGCGCGCGCATGTTCAGGTCCTCCTCGATGCGTATTCTGTCGTCGTCTTCGGTCAGCGTCAGGGTCTTCGGTCAGCGTCAGGGGCGGCTGGACGTAGCTCGGAGCCACTCACGGGGTCACGCAAGGCCCGGTCGCCGTTCGGTGAGCCTCATTCTAGGCGGTTTCGGCCGCCAGCGTTTCGGTCGAGGACACGCTTCGACCTTGCGATTCATACATGTTCGGACCGCGTGTTGCGCGGGCCGGGACAGCGGTTGGGGGACGGTGGCCGGCCCGATATGCAGGCTTAGCCGCGACGTGAACGGCTCGAAGACGAGGGCTTCCGGCGGGGGGCGGTCACAGCGAGCGGGGCGCGCGCCGTGCGGCGCGGCCCCTGCATCGCGTGTCGGGAGACTACTTGAGCGCGGAAACGTATTCGGAAACCGCCTTGATCTCATCGGGGGTGATACGCAGGGCGATGTCACGCATCATGCGCGCGCGATCGTTGGAACGGGTGCCGTTGCGGAAGGCGTTCAGCTGACTGGCGATGTAGGCCGGGTGCTGGCCCGCCAGACTCGGGAATCCCGCGCGGCCGTCACCCTTGCCTGCCGGACCGTGGCAACCCGAGCATGCCGGTAGCTGGGTATCCTTGTTTCCGCCGCGATAGACCTTCTCGCCCGCGGCCTTCTGTTCTTCGCTGATGAAGAATCCGCTGGACGCCTGGCTCTCGAAGTAGGCCCCGAGATCCGCCATGTCCTGCTCGGACAGGCCGGCCACCATCGGAGCCATCAGCGCGTTGGAGCGGGTCTTGCCATCCTTGAAATCGGCCAATTGCCTGGCGATGTACTGGGCGTGCTGACCCGCGAGCTTGGGCCACTCCGGATTCGTGCTGTTGCCGTCCGCGCCATGGCAGGCGGCACACGCTGCCGATTTCGTCTTGCCGGCGGCAGCGTCGCCCGCCGCCTGCGACGCCGAGCCGAACAGCAGGGAGATGGCTGCAACCGTGGCGGCGAGGGTGTGAATGGACTTCATGCGCTAACGTACTCTGTTTGGAAACCTGATCGTGTGAGCGAGCCGCAGACTCGAACGCGAAAGCCGACGCGGCGAGCCGCAGTGTGCCTGCGGCCACCGCGTGGCGCTGCATTATTTCATTTTCTGACTTTCGTAGTAGGCAGCCAAGTCCTCCATGTCCTGTTCGCTCAGGTTGGCCGCCATCGGCGACATCAGGGGATTCTTCCGCTCGCCAGCCTTGAACGCCTTCAGCTGCAGGACGATGTATCGAGCGTGCTGCCCGGCGAGCTTCGGCCATTCAGGGTTGGTGCTGTTGCCGTCGACACCATGGCAGGCGATACAGGTCGACGCCTTGCTCTTGCCAGCCTCGGCATCACCGGCGGCCTGGGCCTGGCCACCGAGCAACAGCCCGAAGGCCAGGGCGCATCCCAAGGCCGTGCGGCCCATCGCCGGGGACGCGGAGAACTGAGGTCGTTTCGCGAACATTGATGATTCCTGTCGGTTCATGTTGAAGTCGTGCGAGCGTGTACGTGTACCTGCCACAGAACGTCCACCGCTGCGTCGTTGGCATGGCCAGGCGGGGGAGGTCGCAGCGAGGCCCCAGCGAGATACCGCCTCGACCTCGTGTGGCGAGCAAGCATTTCACCGCGCTCGCCTGGCCCGGGCCTGACGCGGCGCTGAAGCGGTCGGGCTACCAGGGCGTGCATGTCGGGACGATGGCAAAGGCCAGGACCGTGCAAACGACAATGATAGGCGGCGTGCACGAGGATGCCCATAGTTCGTCAGTCATGCGGATCAGTTGTATCGACTGCTGTATCGACTGGATGGGCGTCGACTCGATGCATGTAGCGATGCATCTACCAATGTCCGGCAACCAGATGTCAGGCAACCAGAGCTGGCGCCGCGGGAGGAACACGGCAAGATGGAATCACCTGAACGATACCGGACCGCGCAGTTCGTGACGGGGGCGGCCAGCGCGAGTGGATTTCTCGCCGACAGCGGTCTGGAGGTGGCTTTTGCCGGTCGCTCCAACGCGGGCAAGTCCAGCGCCATCAACGCGCTCACCGGTCGCAGGGCCCTGGCCCGCACCAGCAAGACGCCGGGACGCACGCGCGAGATCAACTTCTTCGCCCTCGATGAGCGGCGGCGCCTGGTGGATCTGCCGGGTTACGGCTTTGCCAAGGCGCCGAAGAGTGAGCAGGCACGCTGGGCCAGGACCATCCAGACCTTCATGGTCGAGCGCCAGAGCCTGCGTGGGTTGGTGCTGCTGGTCGATTCCAGGCATCCGATCACGAGCTTGGACCGCAGTCTCATACAGTGGTGTCTGCGCAGCGGTGTGCCGGTGCACTGTCTGCTCACCAAGGCCGACAAGCTCGGCCGCAACAAGGCCAGCCAGGCGCTCGCCGCGGCCGTGCGCGATTACCGCCAGGCGCAGGAACAGGTCAGCTTCCAGCTGTTCTCGGCGGTCTCCCGATTCGGTCTGGAGCGTCTGGTCCAGCAACTGGACGTCTGGCTGGACTGGGAAGCGGAGGGCGTGCTCGACGCTGACGTGGCGCTCTCCTCGGCGGACCCTGGCTGAGCCCCATGGTTCGTGCCAAGCGCTTGACAAACGCCCCGAAATGGGGCTCGGCCGATCCGATTGTGCACAGGCTGCGGCGCACCATTAGTGGGCCGGGTGCGGATCGCCAGGGAATTGACAGATGTCTGGCGCTTTTGATTTAAGTTCTTGATTGAAAAGAACTTAACAACATTGGCGAAATTTTGACGGGAGTCGGAAAAGTCCAG
>JAGRHX010001172.1 GCA_020444775.1 Gammaproteobacteria bacterium | reverse complement strand
CCTGGAACGAGGCATCGGTGTGCCACAGCCGATTGCCCAGCGAGTACAGCCGGCGCCGATCGTCGGGCGCGGCGATGCGATTCTCGTAGTCGACGTTGGAGATATCGCTGAGCGCCGGGTTCGTAAGCCGTGCCCGGGCGATGGTCGATGAGCCCTTGGTGGTCTGCAACGTGCCATCCAGACGCTCGGCAAAGGCCGCGAGCTCGTCGCCGCCGAGCCGTTGCCCACGGAACACCAGCACCGCGTAGCGGGCAAGCCCGGCGCGGATTCCGGCGAGGCAGGCCTCGTCGTGAGCCGTGGCCAGGTCGATGGGACCGGCTTCGGCAACGAAGGTCGGATGCAACGGCTCGAACTGCAGCGACATGCTCACCTCCGGCGCAGGCTGCGTGCACCACCGCGGCAACGAGCACCTCGTGTGCCGCGAGTCCGACCGGCCCGTGGCAGGGTCCGTTCGGTAGAGCAGACAATAGCAGACCGCGGTACGGCCGGATAAGCCTGGAAAAGACCAGACGTCGCCCACGCGGCGCGCTTTGGCACGGGCGCGAGGCGCAACGCAAGCACGCCATGGCGGCCACGCGGCGCTGGGAGAGCGCTCATCCGCCGGCCCGGACAGCACGGGCATCCGCGCGCGTCCGAACCGACGGAGATGCCCCGAGGGCGCGCTACGCCGAAGGGCGCACGCGTCGCCGCAGCAAGCCGCCACCGAGCAGCGCCGAGGCGAACAACCAGGCCGCCGCCGGCACCGGGACGGCGCTGACCTGGCCAGAGGTCAGCTCCCAATCGGCACTCGCCGTGTTGCAGCTCGCGTCGTCACACACGCCGAGAAAAGACAAGCTGGTGGGCATGAACGGGCTGAACAGCGGATCGAGCACATCGTCGAATTCGATCAGCAGGATCTCCGCACCGTTGGTCAGGGAGAGCTGTGACCCAACCTGGTCGTAGACAATGTTGGAGTCATCGAAGAACAGCCCGTCCATACGCGCTTCCAGGTCTCTGTCCTCCGATAGAAACGGCACGAAATCAGTCAGGATGCTGACCGTAATCGACAGATTGCTGAACCGCTCACCGGCCAGATCCGGCGCGTTCGGATCGTAGTCGAAACTGCCACTGACCACGGCGTCGTTCAGATCGCCCCCGAAGGGCGACAGCGTGGCCTCGATGTGCCACGTAGCTGGCATCGGCACGGCCACGATGGCGGATGCCGGCGCGGCGAGCACACCCAAAATCATGATGCACAACGCGCGCGTCATGCCTCCCATTCTCTGCGTCATCTTCACTCCTCGAATGCATCGGACCCGTGTGGTTTGCGGCGGCCGCCGGTCCTGCTCGGGTCATCTCGGCTCATGAAATCAACTCGGTGACAAGTTGGGGATCGGCTTGTGAATCGACTCCGGACCCGCCCCGGGTTGTTGCTCGATCGAGATCCGGTCGGTTCCAGGGATCGGCCGGCACGTCCCGTCGTTGGACGGACGAAGGCACCGGACGACCGGCATGAATCCTCGGCGCACCGCACACGCCAAGACAAGCGACCGTGCGCACAAAAAATTGGTTTCAGGAACGATTGGTCATATAGACCGGGCCGACACGCCAATTCGATCCCAAGCGTATCGAGCCGCCACCGGCCGGCAGCGCCAGATCAGTCTGCCTGTTCAGTGCGCCACTTCAGTGCGTCCAGGCTCGGCAAGCATCCACCAGATTGCCGTTCGCGCCGGGCGGACTCGACGGCAACGGGCCGACCCATTCGTGGGTCATGCAGTAGTGCAACCGCGCATCGTAGTCGGCATCGTCGAGCACCCGCTCGTCGGCGTACCAGAAGTAGCTCGGCCCGCCGTCGATCGGCGTGTTGACCACGTTCTCGGCCAACGAGCAGATCCCGCCCCAACCGCGCGGCAGTATCGGCAGCACCTCCGGACAGGCATGCCGGCCGCCTTGCGGCACGAACCATTCCTCGTCGGTGTCGTAGTCACCGGGCGTGGCCTCCGAATAGAGGCTTACCTGCAGGTTGTCCACAAAGGCATGTGGCCCGAGCTTGCCCAGGCCCAGCCACGGCCCGCCCTCGCTCAGCTCGCCCAGGAACTGGTACTGCCCGGAGCTGCCATCACAAGAATCGCACTCGGTGAGCGGTGCTGCCTTGTTCACAGCCAGTGCCCACCACAGCTCGTCCACCGAATCCCCCCAGTCGTCCTCGGACTTGCGCAATTGCAGCCGGTCCGGGTAGAAGAAAGTCAGATCGGTACCGAAGCGCAGCTCGGCGGTGCGCTCCAGATCCGGCGCCGAACACTTGCCGTTGGCATCCGGAATGCACACCGTGCAACCGGGGCCGTAAGGCTCTCGGCGCAGCACCCGCAGGAAGTACTGTTTGCCGCTCGGACGCGGCGGCGACTGTAGCGCCTCGGTCTCGACCCGAAGCTGCTCCAGGGCATAGTCGCAGTCCTCGCAGGGTAGCGGCCCCGGTGTGGTGTCGAAGGCGGCCTCGCCCACCTCT
>JAGRHX010001171.1 GCA_020444775.1 Gammaproteobacteria bacterium | reverse complement strand
TGGGCAAGTTCGCCCTGCGCGGCCTGGCGCAGAGCATGGCCCGAGAGCTCGCGCCGCAGAACATCCACGTCGCGCATTTCGTGATCGACGGCGGCATTCGTTCCGAGCAGCGACCGGTGGATCCGGCACAACCGGACGCGCTGCTCGATCCGGACGACATCGCGCGCACCTATCTGCACGTCGCCACCCAGGCACGCAGCGCCTGGACCTGGGAGGTGGAGCTTCGCCCCTGGGTCGAGCGCTTCTGAGACCGCGGGTACGACGCGCGTTCCGGGCGGCTGTGATCAAGGTCCGCAGACAGCTCGAGCAGCTTTGCGCGCGCCGACGCGTTTGCCTATCGTGACCACGCGGCCGTCTCGGGAGGGCAATCAGCCCTCATGGTCGCGTGATCCCTCATGGTCGCGTGATCATGGTGACGTGGCCGTGCCGCGCGGCCGTGTCCGCGTGGTCGCGCGCGAGCCCGACACGGCCATCCCACTCACGGCACCGGAGCATGTCGGAAATCGAGCTGGATGATGAACAGGCGGACTATTACCGCCTCCTGCAGGTGCAGCCCGACGCCTCGGCGGAGGTCATCCGGGCCAGCCACCGGGCTCTGATGCAGCGACTTCGACTGCATCCGGACCTGGGCGGCGACTGGCGCCGCGCCGCGCGACTCAACGCAGCCCGCGAGGTGTTGCTGGATCCCGTGCAGCGGGCCCGATACGACGCCGGACTGCAGCACCGACGTTGCTCACCGCCTCGGAGTGTCGCGAGCATCGGCGCCACGCCGCGTATCCCGCCGCGCGCCATCGCCGGGGGCGCGGCGGCGTTCCTGCATCTGGCCATCGGTGACGCTGGTTGCGGACGGACCTCGTCGCGGCCGACGACGTCGCAGCGCACGCCATCGGGGCAAGCTGGCCTTGCCGATCGCCATCAGCGCGCTCCCCACGCCGGCCCGGGCCACGCCGCGCGAAGCGCCTCGGCCCGACCCGCGGCGGATCTCGATTGCGCCTTCTGTGGCCTGGCGCAGGCCCAACGCGGTCACGCCATGGATCCGGACGACCCACGCTGCCAACGCTGTGGCGCCGTGCTCCTGCTGCCGCCACTAGGCACGTCAGCCGCGCGCTCGTCCGCCGGCTCGCATGACGGCGCGGGTGACAGTGAGCCGCACAGCAGACGATTCGACATCCGTTACGCGCGACGCACCGAGCTCAGCTATCTCACCGAATGGCCCGCCATCACCACGCACGTCGGACATCTGCTGGACCTGTCACGCATCGGGCTTCGCTTCGTTTGTGTCAAATCGCTGCATCCCGGCAGTGTGATCTGTCTGCGCAGCGAGCTGCTGGACAGCGTGGCGAGCGTGGTGCACCGCTCTCGGGCGTCGGGTGACGTCGGATATGTGCTCGGCGTGGAATTCCTGACCCTGCGCTTCCGGCGGCGAGCACGAGCGCTGTTGGACGTCACCGCCTGAGTCGCACGGCGCCGGGTGGCGTGGCCGGACGTCCCGTCGTGCTACTCAGATCGCCGGCAGCTTGAGTCTCTGCCCGGGATAGATCCGGTTCGCATTGCGGATCTTGTTCAAACGGACGATCGAGGCCGGGTCAACGTTGTGTCGAGCCGCAACTGAATTGAGGCTCTCGCCACGGCGCACCACGTGCACCCGGTATCGCGCCCGTTGCGCGGTGTGTCTGGCCTGCGCGGGGATCCGGGCAAGTAGTGATGCCACGTGGTCGCCAGCCGCCGCATTCGTCGTCATGCTCGTGGTCATGTTCATGTTCATGGGCAAACGCAACATGTAGCCCTTCGGGATCCGCTGCTGGCCTTTCCAGACCATCGGCCGCAGACCGAGGTTGAGATCCCGCAAGGTCCGCTCCGCGACGCCGAGCGCATCGGGCAAGGCATGGGCTTCCACGTAGAACGGTAGCTCGAACTCGACCACCTGCAGCGGTCTGGCTCTGTGTAGTCGCCCGACATAGGCCTGGTATTCACGGGCGATACGGCGCGCAGCCAGGAACTGCGCGTAGAAGTTGCGCGACGCGAAACCGAAGCGACGTCCCTGATAACGGTCGATGATCAGCGCCAGGTCGTCGCTGCCAACCGCCTCGCGCGCCCGCAGCATGCCGGCCCGGCCATGGTTGTAGGCGGTCAATGCCAGCGGCCAGCTTCCGAGCGCATCGTGATTGGCCTTCAGCAACAAGGCCGCGGCCTCGGCTGCTCGGAACGGATCGAGGCGCTCGTCGACCACCTCGTCCACCCGCAGGTAGCGCCGCCCGGTGGACGGGATGAACTGCCACATACCGGCCGCCCCGACCTTGGAATAGGCGCGCGAGTCGAACGCGGACTCGACGTGCGGCAGATAGGCCAGATCCGCGGGCAGCTCATGGATCGTGAGGATATCGCGTATGCGTGCCTCGTAACGCCCCGCTCGCTGCAGCCCCTGGATGAAGCGCGAGCGCTGCCCGCGCTGAACACGCAGCCGCTCGGCTGCCGCGGCGAAGTCTGCCGCGCGCGGTGGACGACCCAGCGCGTGGGCGAGCATCGCGTGCGCTCGTCGCTGGTCGGCCCCATCCCGGTCCGGCTCGGCACTCAGGCTGTGCAGCATCTCGCGCCAACGCAGTTGCGCGGCCTGCACCAGGGCGCGACGCGCCGCGGACGAGACCGCGGCCTTCAGATCCAAGACCTCGTAGACGACGCTCAGATAGCGGTCATCGTGCAGCAGCGTCTGATCCAGGTCCACCTCGCAGTAGACCCCGACCCAGAAATCCACCGCCGGTGCCAGCTGCTGCGGCTGCGGAAAATCCACCGAAGCACTGAGCAGCCGAGACGCCGACAGACCCAGGATCAGCATGAGCAACGCTGACCGCATGCGACGCGGACGCCACGGCGTGGGTCCGGCTCCAGCCGTCCGCTGCTTGCTCGCCCGATGCCGATTGCTCGTCCGGGACGGCACCTGGGTGCCCGTGGTGCTGTCGTGCATGGCAGCCGCATACCTCCAATCAGGGGGTGGGTGACTTGGGGAACCGCTGATTTATTCCATCCATGGAATCGATCAGGATCGCAAAGCGAAAATGCGATTTCCGCTTTGCTCACGAAGTCAACGACTTACGTCGTCGACTTCGGTGGCACATCCCTGTGCCACACAGGAAACGCTGATAAAC
>JAGRHX010001170.1 GCA_020444775.1 Gammaproteobacteria bacterium | reverse complement strand
TCGACGAGCCCACCTCGGCACTGGACCCCGAGCTGGTCGGCGAAGTTCTCAAGGTGATGCGCGATCTCGCCGACGAGGGACGCACGATGCTGGTGGTCACCCATGAGATGGGCTTCGCCCGCGAGGTCTCCGACCAGGTGATCTTCCTGCACGAGGGACGTATCGAGGAGCAGAACACACCGGCCGCGCTGTTCGAGAGCCCACAGTCGGAGCGCTGCAGACAGTTCCTGGCACGCGTGCTGTGACTGCAGGCCACATCAGCGCGGCGACGGCCACGGCGACGGCCAAGGCGACGGCGGTTGGTGTGGCGGGCGAGTGGCGGTGATGTTCGAGGATCGACCGCTTCACCTGAACACGAGAACCGTATCGACACGAAAACCGTATCGAGGAGAGAGTCAGATGGGCAATCCTGCGAAGCGCTGGCTGGGCGCGTTGACATTGGCGGCGGTGATGAGCAACCCGCTGGCGGCGGCGGACTGGTCGAAGATCAAGATTGCGACCGAGGGCGCCTACGCACCGTGGAACTCGACCAACGCGTCCGGCGAGCTGATCGGCTTCGAGCTCGACCTTGCACGCGACCTGTGCAAACGCATGCAGGCCGAGTGCCAGATCGTAGCCCAGGCCTGGGACGGCATCATTCCCGCTCTGCAAGCCGGCAAGTACGACGCCATCATGGCCGGCATGTCGATCACCGACAAGCGCCGTCAGGTCATCACCTTCTCCCGCAGCTACGCGGCGACGCCCGCCTCGTTCGTGGTCTTGAAGGACAGTCCTTCGGCCAGCTTCAGCACCGCCTTGCAGAGCATCAACCTGGATGAGGTGAGCGACGAGGAGAAGGCCGCCATCGCCGAGATCGTCGCGCAGTTCAAGGGCAAGACCATCGGCGTACAGACCTCCACCACGCACGAGAACTTCCTGCGTGAATACCTGGGCAAGGACGTCGACATCCGCACCTACGATACCCAGGAGAACCTCGACCTGGATCTGCAGGCCGGCCGGGTCGACGCCGCGCTGGCCTCGCTGAGCTACTGGGTGCCACTGCTGAATTCGGACAAGGGCAGTGACATGAAGCTGGTCGGACCGGGTATGACCGGTGGCCCGTTCGGCGAGGGCATCGGCGTTGGCATTCGCAAGAAGGACCAGGACCTGGCCGACCGCTTCAGCAAGGCGATCAACGAGGCGATCGCCGATGGCACCGTGAAGAAGCTCGCGGTGCAATGGTTTGGCTTCGATGCCTCCGCCAATTGACCCGGCATACGCGGCGCGGGCCGACCGTCGGCATCGAGTCCGCACATCTGCCCGGAGCCCGCTTCCAGGCACGGTTGTGAGCGCCGACATCGCCGGCGTGCGCCGCTAGCAGGTCCACGTATCGATGGATTTCTCCCTGCTGGTCCCGGGTGACGAGGGCTGGGGCGACGAGATGCTGCGCGGCGCGGCAATGACGCTCGCGGTATCGGTGTGCGCTTATGCCTTCGGCATTCTCGTCGGGATCCTGTTCGCGGCGCTCAAGCTGTCCGGCAGCTGGGCGCTACGCGCGGTCGCCGAGCTGTACACGACGGTGGTTCGCGGCGTTCCCGAGCTGCTCATCATCTATCTGGTGTTCTACGGGGGCGGTCAGCTGCTACGCGCGGTCGCCTCGGGCGTCTTCGGCTATGAGGGCTACATCGATCTGCCCCTGTTCCTGACCGGGGTGGTATGCATCGGGGTCAGCGCCGGTGCCTATAACACCGAGGTCATTCGCGGCGCGGTGCAGGCGGTGCCCCGAGGTCAGATCGAGGCCGCCATCGCCATCGGGATGCGGCCGTCGACCCGCTTCTGGCGGGTCCTGGTCCCACAGGTCGCGCGTCACGCCCTACCGGGGCTCGGCAACGTCTGGCAGCTGACCCTCAAGGAGACCTCGCTGATCTCCGTCATCGGTCTCGTTGAGATCATGCGCCAGGCCGCGGTCGCCTCCGGCTCCACCAAGGAACCGTTCACCTTCTACCTGCTCGCGGGGCTGCTCTATCTGGGTCTGACCTCGATCTCGAACCGTGGCTTCAACCGCGCGGAAGCATGGGCCAACAAGGGCGTGAGGACCGGCTGAGTCATGCAGTTCGATCTGATGTGGCAGAGCGCGCCGCAGATCCTGGCGGGATTGCCGGAGACCTTGAAGCTGGTCGGGCTGTCGCTGCTGATCGGTTTCGTGCTGGCGGTGCTGGTGGCGCTCGCCCGTCTGTCGTCACTGCGCTGGCTGTCCGGACTCGCCTACGGCTTCGTGTATGTGTTCAGAAGCACCCCGCTGCTGGTGCAGATCTACCTCATCTATTATGGGTCCGGTCAGTTCCGCGCCGAGCTTGCCGAGTGGGGTCTGTGGACGCTGTTCAGGGAGCCGTATTTCTGCGCGATCCTGGCCCTGGCGCTGAACACCGGGGCTTACACCAGCGAGGTGATTCGTGGCGGCATCCAGTCGGTGTCGCTGGGCGAGATCGAGGCCGGACGCGCGCTCGGGATGTCGCACTTGAAGCTGTTCAGCCGCATCGTCTTCCCGATTGCGATCCGCCAGGCGTTGCCGGCGTACGGCAACGAGATCATCTTGATGGTCAAGGCCAGCTCGCTGGCCAGCACCATCACCATTCTCGAGATCACCGGTATCGCCAAGAAGATCATCGCCGCCAGCTTCGCGCCGGTGGAGATATTCATCATCGCCGGCAGCATCTATCTGCTCATCAACTTCGTCGTCACTCGCGCCATCGCCTTCACCGAGCGCAGGTTGTCGCCGCAACGCTTCCGGGCCTCGACGGCGTCACCTGGGCGCGACGGCGGTCGGATGGCCTGACCGCTCACGACTCAGCTCGGACGACGCACGTCCTGCACATCGGGGATCTGGGCCAGCTTGTCCATCACCCGGCTGAGCTGCACCAGATCGGTGACCTCCACGGTGAAACGCATGCTCGCCATGTCCTTGCGCCGATCCGACTGGGTCTTCACCGCGAGCACGTCCACGTCCTCGTTGGCGAACACCGAAGACGTATCGCGCAGCAACCCCTTGCGGTCGTTGGCGAACACCTGCACGTCGACCAGGAATCCGGTATCGGATTGCTCGTAGGCCCAGCGCACCGCCACCAGTCGCTCCCGTTGATCCGGGGACAGCTTGGCGATGACCGCGCAGGTCTTGCGATGCACGGTGACGCCGCGGCCTTTGGTGATGAAACCCGACACCTCGTCGTAGGGCACCGGCTTACAGCAGCGGGCGACCTGGGTGAGCAGCTCGCCGACACCGTCGATCTCGAACGCAGGGCCACGCTTGCGGTTCGGACGGCTGGCCCGTTTCGCCACCCGTTCGCGGATCTCGGTCTCCGGATCCGTTCCACGCTGCTGCAGCTGGCTGTTGCTGACCTGGATGGCCGAGATGTCGCCACGACCGACCGCCGCCAGCAGCTCGTTCGAGGTTCCGAACTTGAAGCGGCTCGCCAGCTTCTCCAGGTTCGGTCGCGGCAGACCCAGTCGCGCGGTCTCGCGCTCCACCGCGCTGCGACCGGCCTGGACATGAGACTCGAAGCCCTGACTCTTGAACCAGTGGCGGATCCGATTGCGGGCACGCGCGGTGACCACGTAGCCCGAATGCGGATTCAACCAGTCGCGACTCGGTCCACCGCTCTTGGCGGTCAGGATCTCGACCGTCTGACCGCTCTGCAACGCCTGGGTGAGCGGCGCCATGCGACCGTCGATCCTCGCGCCCCTGCAACGCTCGCCTATGGAGGTGTGGATGGCATAGGCGAAATCCACCGGCGTCGCGCCGGTCGGCAACTCCACCACCCGCCCCTGCGGCGAGAGCACATAGATGCGGCGGGCCTGGAACTCGGTATCGTCGCCCTCCTCGGGCACCTCGTCCGGATTCTGCAGCCAGCGCCGCATCCACTCGATGCGTCGCTCCAGCTCGTCGTCGTGATCGCCACGCTCCTTGTACAACCAGTGTGCCGCCACGCCGCGCTCGGCGTGCTCGTGCATCTCCTGGGTGCGCACCTGCACCTCCAGCGGCGCGCCGTCCTCGCCGACCACTGCGGTGTGCAACGAGCGGTAACCGTTACCCTTGGGCCGGGCGATGTAGTCGTCGAACTCCCGTGGCACCGGGCGCCACATGCCATGCACCATGCCCAGCAC
>JAGRHX010000006.1 GCA_020444775.1 Gammaproteobacteria bacterium | reverse complement strand
CAGCCGACGGAAACCCGATGAACGATCCTCAGCGCGTCCCGACGCGGCCGCTCGAACCGTGAGTTCGACCACCCCGCCCGCGCCCACCGGCAGCCTGCACGAAGCCGCCAGCCCGGTCGCCGAAGCGGCGCCCGGCGAACAGCGCCGCGCTTTCTGGGCGGTGTTCCTCGGCTGGATCGTCGACTCCTTCGACTTCAACATCCTCGCCTTCATCCTCATCGACATCCAGCAGAGCTTCACCGTCGACCGCGCGCTGGCCGGCGCGCTCGGTACCGTCACCCTGGTCATGCGCCTGGTCGGCGGCACCGTCGCCGGCACCGCGGCCGATCGCTGGGGCCGCAAGCTGCCGTTGATCCTGTCGGTGCTGTGGTTCTCGCTGTTCGCCTTCCTGAGCGGCTTCTCGACGTCCTACGCCATGCTGTTCGCGCTGCGCGCCCTGTTCGGTCTCGGCATGGGCGGCGAATGGTCGGCGGGCATGGCGCTGGTGCTCGAACACACCCCTGCGCGCCGCCGCGGCCTGGTCTCGGGGCTCATGCTCGGCGGCTGGTACTGGGGCTACCTGCTGGCTGCCACGGTGTTCCAGTTCGTCTACCCGCTGTTCGCGCACCTGCCCGACCTCGCCTGGCGGGTGATGCTATGGTCCGCCATCCTGCCGGCGCTGTTCACGCTCTGGATCCGACGCAACGTCAAGGAGAGCCCGGTGTGGCTCGCACGCCAGCGCACGCTGCGCGAGAGCGGCGCCGCGGCGCGACCGGCCGGGCTGTCCTTGATGCGCATCTTCCAGCGCGACCTGCTCTGGACCACCGTGCACACCACCCTCGTGATCGGCTCGTTCATGTGCATCTACTACTCGGTCAACTTCTGGTACCCGACCTTCCTGCGCGACGCCGGCCGCCCCACCCTGCCCTATCTCGCCGCCTTCAACGTCGGCGCCATCGCCGGCACCGCGCTGTGGGGCCTGCTCTCGGAAGGCCGCCTCGGGCGGCGCGGCGCCGCCACCGTGACCATGCTGCTCGGTATCGCGTCCCTGCCGCTCTACCTGCACGCCACCGATCCCTGGCTCCTCGCCGCCGGCGCGCTGTGCATGGGCTTCTTCGGCATGGGCATCTGGGGCATGGCGCCGGCCTACAGCAACGAGCGCTTCCCGACCGAGGTGCGCGGCGTCGGCGTGGGCTTCTGCTACCACGCCGCGGCGGCCATCGGCGCGCTCATGCCCTACCTGCTCGGCACCCTGCAGGATCGCGGCTTCGCCCTGGCCGACGCGATGTCGGCGGCGATGGTCGTCGCCGGCCTGATGGCGATGGTGATCTGGCTCGGGCCCGAGACGCGCGGGCGCGAATTCACGCCCTGAGCGCAACCGCGGTGTCTGACACCGACGCGTAAGCACTTGAATGGTTGCCGCCCGGTCGGGCCGGCGTATCGACAGCCTGCTTACCATCGCGCCGGCGGTCCGGGCCAAGGGCTTGCCGCCTGGTGTCGGACACCACGGCACCGTGCGGCGGCCGGTCTGCTGTCACCCGTCCCCGCGCGGGCGTAGCATGGCGGGCGTAACCGACACGCGCGTGCCGGGCGCGCGAGGAACCGTCACATGGCTTTCGACGCCGAATGGCTGGCGCGCGCGCAGTTCGCGTTCACGGTGAGCTTCCACATCGTCTTCCCCGCGTTCACGATCGGGTTGGCCAGCTTCCTCGCCGTGCTCGAAGCCGCCTGGCTCGTCACCCGCCGCGCGGTGTTCCTGCAACTCTATCGCTACTGGCTGACCATCTTCGCCGTCGCCTTCGCCATGGGCGTGGTGTCGGGGCTGGTCATGAGTTACCAGTTCGGCACCAACTGGGGACCGTTCGCCGAGGCCACCGGGCCGATCCTCGGTCCACTGCTCGCCTACGAAGTCCTCACGGCCTTCTTCCTCGAAGCCGGTTTCCTCGGCGTGATGTTGTTCGGACTCGAACGCGTCGGTCCGCGCCTGCACTTCGCGGCGACGATGATGGTTGCCATCGGCACGCTGATCTCGGCTTTCTGGATCCTCTCGGCCAACAGCTGGATGCAGACGCCCGCGGCCTACGCGCTGGTCGATGGCCGCTTCGAGCCGCTGTCCTGGCCGGGCGTGATCTTCAACCCGTCCTTCCCCTATCGTTTCGCCCACATGGTGCTGGCCGCCTATCTCACGACTGCCTGCGTGGTCGGCGCGGTCGGCGCCTGGCACCTGCTGCGCGAGCCGGCCAACCACGCGGCACGCATCATGTTCGCCATGGCCGTGCTGATGACGGCGGTGGTCGCGCCGCTGCAACTCGTCGTCGGCGACCTGCACGGCCTCAACACCCAGCGCCACCAGCCGGCCAAGATCGCGGCCATGGAAGGCCATTTCGAGACACGTAGCGGCGCCCCGTTGTACCTGTTCGGGTGGCCGGACATGGACGCCGCGCGGACACGCGCAGCGATCGCGGTGCCGAAGCTCGGCAGCCTCATCCTCAAGCACGACGTGGACGCGACCGTGACCGGGCTGGATGCCTTTCCGCGCGACGAGTGGCCCAACGTGCCGCTGCTGTTCTGGGCGTTCCGCGTGATGGTCGGTCTCGGCCTGCTGATGATCGCCTACGGTCTCACCGGCGCCTTGTGGGCGGGGCGGAAACGGCTGTTCACCACGCGCTGGCTGCACCGCTGGGCGCTGGCCATGGGGCCGGCGGGCTTCGCCGCCCTGCTCGCCGGCTGGTTCGTCACCGAGGCCGGGCGCCAGCCCTACGTCGTCTATGGCCTGATGCGCACGAGCGAGGCGGCCTCGCCGATCGGCGCGCCCGGCGTGGCCGGCTCGCTGACCGCTTTCGTGGTGGTCTATTGCTTCGTCTTCGGCGCCGGCGTGTTCTACCTCTTCCGCCTGTTCGCACGCCCTCCGGGCGCGCCGGCGGTATCGCCCACGAGCGCCGGGCCGCTGCGCAGCGCGGCCGGGCGCGAACTCATGGTGCGCGGCTCGGAACACGACCATGCCTGACCTTCCAACCACCTGGCTGGGTCTGATCTGCATTGCCCTGCTCGCCTATGTCGTGCTCGACGGGTTCGATCTCGGTATCGGCATCCTCTTTCCGCTCGGTCGCGATGCCTCGGAACGCGACCGCATGATGAATACCGTGGCACCGGTATGGGACGGTAACGAGACCTGGCTGGTGCTGGGTGGCGGCGGTCTCTTCGCCGCCTTTCCGCTCGCCTACTCGATCCTGCTGACGGCCTTCTACGCGCCCGTCATCGCCATGCTCCTGTCACTGGTGCTGCGCGGCGTGGCCTTCGAGTTCCGCTTCCGTACCGAACGCTGGCAGCGCGTGTGGGACCTCGCTTTCAGCGGCGGTTCGACCAGCGCGGCGTTCTTCCAGGGCGTCATGGTGGGCGCATTCGTCCAGGGCATCGAAGTCTCCGACGGCGCCTATGCCGGCGGTTGGTTCGACTGGTTGAGCCCGTTCAGCGTGTTGTGCGGCGTGGCGCTGGCTGCCGGCTATGCCCTGCTCGGCGCCTCGTGGCTGGTGATCAAGACCGACGGCGCGCTCCACGCCCGCATGCGCACCCTGCAACTGCCGCTCGGCGGCGCGGTGGTGCTGCTCATCGCGCTGGTCAGCGTCGGCACCCTGTTCGTGAGCGCGGCGGTGCGCGAACGCTGGTTCACGCTCGGCACGTTCTGGTTCCTGTGGGTGGTGCCGGCGGGGACCACGCTGCTCGCCGTGACCTTCTTCCGGGCCGTGCGCGCCGGGCGCGAGATCCTGCCCTTCGTCCTCGCGCTCGGCCTCTTCGCGGCCGCGTTCGCGGGCTTCGCCGGCAGCCTCTATCCGTGGATGATCCCGCCCGGCATCACCTACTACGAGGCCGCCAATGCCGACAAGAGCCTCGCCTTCATGCTGGTCGGCGCCCTCGTCCTCCTCCCCGTGATCCTCGCCTACACCGGCTACAGCTACTGGGTGTTCCGCGGCAAGGTCGATGCCCACGGTGGCTACCATTGAGCACACCGCGCCAATGACCACGCGCCGGACCTGGCAGCGGCTCGGCTGGTTCGTCGCCCTGTGGGCGGCCGGCGTCGCGGTGCTCGCCGGCGTGGCCGCGCTCATCCGCCTCGCCCTGGGAGCCTGAGCCGGGACGGCCTGCCCGGGCCGCCGCGACGCTCGGCCCCTCGGGATCAGGCACCCCATGTCGTCGCGGTGTCTGACACCAGCGCTCGAGTCGTCGATTGCACCTCGGCCCGGCACGTACGGCCGTGGTGGTATTTGAATCGAATCAACGACCTGGCTGCCGGTGTCTGACACCGAGAAGCACGGTCAGGCACCCGCGGTGTACCGGCGACATGACTGTGCGTGGTCGGCATCGCGCCGCGCGGGCCGACGGCAGCTTCAGCGCCCGCGTTCCGGGTTGCGCGGGACGTCGCGGAAGGGACCGCCGTCGAGACGCGGTTCGCGCGGCAGGTCGAGGACGCGCTCGGCGATGATGTTGCGCTGGATCTCGTCGGTGCCACCGGCAATCGAGGTCGCAGGCACCGATACCAGGATCTCGGCGATCAGCCCGTTCATCGGGCTGTCCTCGCCGGTCAGCATCGCATCCGCGCCGTTCAGCATGGTGTGCACACGCATCGACTGGCGGGCGACGTTGCTGGAGATCAGCTTGCCCAGCGATCCCTCCGGTCCCTGCGGACGTCCGGCCAGCTGCGCGGCCCGCGCACGGCGCGCGGTCCATTCCGCGGACTTCTGCATCACCAGCAGTCGCGCAATCTCCTGACGCACCACCGGATCGTCGATACGACCGGTCTCCCGAGCCCGCTGCAGGACCAGGTCCGCGCGCCCGGCACGCTGTGGATACCACTTGTAGGGCTCCATCACCGTGGCGATCTCGGCGCGCTCCTCATCGTAGATTCGCCCTTCCCGATCCGAGCCCTGCGCCCAGGATCGTAGCGAATCGGCACCACGACGCTCATGCATGAGGGTGGTCATCGCCACCTTCCAGCCCTGGCCCAGTTTGCCCACCTGGAACTCGGGCTCGATCTTCGCGTCGGTGAAGAACACCTGGTTGAAGGACGCGTAACCGTTCATCTGCTTGAGCGGATGGACCTGCACACCCGGCTGCTTGATGTCGAGCACGAAGTAGCTCAGACCATCGTGCTTGGGCACGTCCCAATCGGTGCGCGCCAGCAGCAGGCCGTAGTGGGCATGATGGGCACTGGTGGTCCACACCTTCTGGCCGTTGATGATCCAACGTTCGCCGTCGAAGTCAGCCCGCGTGGTCGCCCCGGCCAGATCCGATCCGCTGCCCGGCTCGCTGAACAGCTGACACCAGACGTCTTCGCCGGTGAGGATGCGCCGCAGGAACTTCTCCTTCTGCGTGTCGCTGCCGTGCTCGAGCAGGGTCGCGGCGGCCAGCACGCGGATACCGGTGCGACAGACGGTGACCGCGCCGATGCGCTGGAACTCCTCGTCGATGATCGGCTGGAAACGCGCCGGCAGCGCCTTGCCGAACCAGGTCTCCGGCCACAGCGGCACGCCCCAACCCGAATCGATCAGCATGTTGCGCCACTCGACCAGACCACGGTCGGGGTTCCAGTTGTCCTCCAACCAGGTCCGGACCTGCTGGCGGATGTCGTCTTCGCTGTGCTCGCTCATGCCTGGTTCCCCCAACGCTGCATCAGCAGCTCCCGGTGATGGTTGGCGTCGCCCAGGAACACCTCCGAGCTCTTCGCCCGCTTGTACCAGAGGTGGGTGTCGTTGTCCCAGGTGAAACCGATGCCGCCGTGCAGCTGGATGGCATTGGCCGCGATGCTCATGTAGCTATCGGAGGTGCTGGCCTTGGCCAGCGAGGCCAGCGCCGGCAGATCCTCGTCATTCTCCTGCGCGGCCTCGGCGGCATAGTAGGCCGCCGACCGGCTCAGCTCCTTTTCGATCAGCAGGTCCGCCATGCGATGCTTGATGGCCTGGAAGGACGCGATGGTGCGGCCGAACTGCATACGGGTCTGGGTGTAGTCCATCACCTGGTCGAACAGCCGCTGGCTGCCACCGACCATCTCGTTTGAGAGCGCGATGCAGGCGAGCTGCAGGGTCTTCTCCAAGGCCTTCGCGCCAACCGCCGGATCGCCCAGCAGCTCCGCCTCGACCGAGTCGAAGCTGAGCTTCGCCTGTTTGCGGGTCGGATCCATGGTCTTCAGCGGCGTGCGGGTCAGCCCCTTGCTGTCGGCCGCCACCGTGTACAGGCCTATACCCTCATTGCCGGAGCTGTCCGGACGGCGCGCCGCCACCACGATCAGATCGGCGCTGTGTCCGTCGAGCACGAAGCTCTTCACACCGTCCAGGCGAAAGCCGTTGCCGGCGGGCGTCGCGGTCATCGCGATGCCGCCCATGTCCCAACGACCGTTCGGCTCGGTGAAGGCCAGGGTGCCGATCCGTTCACCGGCGGCCAGCGCCGGCAACAGATTGCGCTTTTGCGCATCGTCGGCGGCCTCGAGTATCGCGGTGCTGGCCAGCACCGTGCTCGCGAAGTACGGCGAGCAGAGCAGCACCCGACCCATCTCCTCGAGCACGATCGACAGCTCCATCGGCCCGAAGCCCTGGCCGCCATAATCCTCGGGAATGTGCACGGCGGTCAGCCCCAGATCCCGGGTGACCTCCTGCCACACCGCCGAGTCCATGCCGCTGTCGGTCTCCATCAGCCGACGTACCGCCGTGGTCGGCGAACGGTCATCGAGAAAACGCCGCAGGACGTTGCGGAACTCGTCCTGCTCTTCGCTGAAACTGAATTGCATCGTGAAGGCCCTCCTCGCCGGCATTCTAGCCCGGATTTCCCGGCGGATCGCGCACCATGCTCAGGCGCTGAGGGGCGCTCGGGAGATGCCGGTCTCGGAACGGGCAGCCGCGACTACAGCGGCAGGGCAGGAGTCGCGATGGGAGTGCGTCCAGCACGCCCCGCCGCTGATGTCGGAGCGTCTCAGGCCGCGGCCGGACACTGCACGACGATGCACGTGCAATCGACCTCGTCACTCACCTTGTTGGAGACGCTGCCCTTGAACAGACCCTCGACGCTACCCAGGCCACGGCTGCCGAGCACGACGAGATCACAATCGGCATCCTTGGCCAGGCCGACGATCTGTTCGGCCGGATCGCCGACCACGCAGACGCCTTCGACCGACTCGCCGTCGCCTATCGACAGTTTCGCGCTCTGGACGAAGCGCTCACCGAGCTCGATAAGACCCTGCGTGGACCCGGACTCCGAAGGCGGCGCGATGCTGACCACCGGAATACCGCGCGCGGTCCCGGGCACGAACAGACCAGGATTCGGGTCCATCCGTGCCGCGCCTGCGCGCGCCCCGGCCAGCCCCTCGATGCGGGCATAGCGTGCCAGCTCCGCCGAGGCCATGTTCGGTTCCACCACGTGGACCAGCTTGAGGTGCGCGCCATGCGTGCGGCTCAGATCGGCGGCCAGCTCCAGGGCCTGCGCCGAGCTCGCCGAGCCATCGATGGCACACAAGATGTTCGAGTACATGATCGCCTCCTTCCGTAAACGGATCGGTTGCGGAATCGGTTCCGGCCGGGTTGCCGGCATCGGAGCCAGGCCATCCTCTTGCCAAGGGCCCGAGGGGCGATGGCGGATGGCCACTGCATCGTCTGACGATGTCTGCTCACGATCATGCAGCGCGCGTGCCACGCCGATCAGGGGGAGCACGGGTCGCCGACGGGCTCGAAGCGGCTGCATTGCACCGATCGAGCCTCACGGCCGGGTGATTTGCCCAGCCGCGATGGGCGGCAGGCATCGTCAGGCGCTCAGCCGGGCAACTACAGCCCGTGCTGAAGCCAGGCGAGGGGCGGTGTGTACGGCTTCAGCCATCCACGCTCAGCGCAGATTGGTTTCGATCCACGACTTCAGCGGCACGTCAGCCTCGGTCGGCGAGGTATAGCCGCGTCCGCCGGTCGGACTCTCGCCGAGCAGCTGCCGGCGAATGGGATCGCAATCGGGCAGATAATGCGCCACCTGCATGTCGTCACGCGGGCGCAGCCACCGATAGCTGTAGCCATAGAACAGCACGCGCCGCGGCTCGTGCCAGTAGTTGGCGCTACCCGAATGCCACAGACGGCGGTCGAAGAACACCGCGCTGCCGGGCGGCACGCAGACCGGCATCGCGCCCTCCGGCATGCCGGTTCGATCCGTGCCCGGAAACGCATCGTGCAGATGACTGCCGGGCAGCACGTAGAAATTGCCGCGTCCAGGCTCGGACGTATCGCTGAGGAAATAGCCGACCTTGATCGAGACCCGTGGTCGGGGCGAGGTCTCCAGATCGGCGTTCAACTGACCACTGTCTTGATGCCAGCTCAGCTCCAGGCCATGGCTTTGCAGGGTCTTGCCGGGCGGCGCGGTGGGATTGACCGTGAGGTGGGTGTGATAGAGCTGGATGTTCCAGCCGAGGATGCCGCAGACCCGGGCGAAGGTGGTCGGCCAGTCCAGCAGCTCGAGCAGCTTCGGGTCACGTCCGATCACGTCGTAGTGATTCATCCGCTCGAAAGGATCGGCGCCGGTCTTGCGCCGTTCGCTGCCATCGACCGAATCGGCGAAGGCGCGCAGATGCTCCAGCATGCTGGCGGGCAACGCGTCCTCGACGACAAAGAAGCCGTCACGCTCGAAGCTCGCACGCTCTTGCGCGCTCAGCACATGTTGCAGACAACGACCGTCCATCATCCGTTCCTCCAGGCATTCATTCGGGCACCGGGATCGAACGCCGCCGGTGGTCCGGCTGTGCCGGGGATCAGCACCCGCCAGAGCAACCGTTCATGCGGAAAGTAATCCGCGACCGGATAGTGCAAGCAATGCGCGTTCTCCCACAGGACAATCATGCCGGTTGTCCAGGTGAGCCGGAAGTGAAATTCGGGTCGCTGCACGTGCAGATAGAGATCGCGCAGCAGCGGATCGCCCTCGGCCGCATCCAGCTCGACGATGCGCCTGCAGTACACCGGCGTGTTCACGAACAGATAGGGACGCCCGGTCTCGCGATTGAGGCATGCCAACGGATGTCGGACCGGCGCCGCGCTCGAGCGTCTGGCGATCTCCGCCGCACTGTAACGCCGCGCCGAGTTCTGGGTCTGGGTGTAGCCGTGCTCGGCATGCAGCCCGACGATACGGGTCCGGGTGTCCTCGTCCAGACCCTCGTAGGCCGCTTCCAGGCTCGCGAACAGGGTGTCGCCACCACAGGGCGGCAACTGTCGTGCGTATAAGCAGATGTAGGCCGACGGCGTCTCCCGGAAGGAGTGGTCCATGTGCCAGAAGTTGATCGTCTGCCGTTGCCCGGCGCTGATGTGGATTGCGCCGACCTCCGGCGGCCGGTCGCTGCCCGCCTGCAAGTCCTCGCGACTCGGCTCACCGAAACGCCGGCAGAAGCGAACGTACTGCTCGCCGTCGAGCCGCTGATCCGGGAAGACCAGCACCTTGCGCTCGGCAAGCAGGCCGCGAAGATCGGCTGCTGACGCTTCATCGAGCTGCGCCAACGCGAGGTCCTGGATTCTGGCCCCGATCGCTGGCGTGATCTTGTTCACGCGCATCGTTGCGTGACTCCCCGCGGTGCGACCGCGCATTCGATGTCAGGATCAGCTGTCCGCTCTGAATCAGTGCGGTTCGACTACATGGATCGGCTCAGCCCACGGCACAACCTGGACCACCTCGGCCAGGAACCGTTCGCGTCGGGTCTGTCGCTTCGACGCTTGAAAGGCCTGCGAGGCCAAGGTTGCCGGCATCATCGCTGTGGCTCACCATCCGGACAGGTCGATTCGTGCATTGTAGCGAAGTCGCCCTCAGAACTGGATCGATGACCAGCTCTGCGCGGAATGATTCAGCGTTTCCTTGACCGAAGAACCAGGGGTATCCTCGGTGGTAACCAGGCACTGAATCATTGATGTGTCCGAACAGGAGAAGCCCCTTCGATCAAGCCCTGGGACAGCGCATCGCCACCCTGCGCAAGGCACAGGGCCTCACCCAACAGCAGCTCGCTGATGAGTTGGGGATTTCGCCAAAAGCGCTCGCACACTACGAGGTCGGCCGGCTGCGAGTCGCCGTCTCGATGTTGCCGACGCTTGCCAAGCGCTTGCAGATCTCCATCGAGGCGTTGCTGGGAGAAGAGCAGACGAATCGCAAAAAGCGCGGGCCGATCTCCAAGCTGCAGCGCCAGCTCGAGCAGATCGAGCAGCTACCACGAGCAAACCAGCGCTTCGCGATTCAGATGCTCGATACCGTCCTGCAACAGCAGGCCAACTGAGCCGAGGGACTCACATCCATGTCATCTGTCAAAGACGCCGCTCGCGCCATCGTCGAGCGATTGCCCGAGCAAGCCACCTGGGATGACCTCATGTACGAGCTCTACGTCAAGCAAAAGATCGAACAGGGGCTTGCCGACATCGAGGCGGGTCGTACCGTCGCGCACGAATCACTCAAAGCCGAGTTGCTCGGCGATGAGGATTGAATGGGCACTACGCGCCCGGGCCGATCTGCGCGAGTGAACCCCTGAGTATGGGCCTGGAGGCGCTGGCAGGCTTGACCCGGGCGCTGTGTCATGGACGCTAGTCGCTGGCGCTGCGAGCGGGTGTTCTTGTATAGCCACCCGATCGATATGCGCAAAGGGGCAGTGGGACTGTGTGTCTTGGTAATGCTCGAGCTCGGTCGCAATCCGGCCAACCGCAGCCTGTACGCCTTCATCAATCGGGGACGCGACAAGTTGAAGCTGCCGGTCTGGCATCTGAACGGTTACTGGGTGTTGTACAAGCGCCTGGAGAGACACCGTTAGCGCTTCTTCGTGCGCAGGCACCTGCGCCGCAAGTATGCCTGCGCCTGCAAGGGCTGCATCCGCACCGCGTCCATGCCCACGCAGCCGCTGCCAGGCGAGCCCACAGCTGCTCGCGCACGTGTCGCGCCGGCCAGGACAACCATGCAGTACAATTTTGAATGGGATCGGGCCAAGGCCGCGGACAATCGCCGCAAACATGCGGTGAGCTTCGAACAGGCGAGCGAGTTGTTTGCCGATCCGCTCGCGCTGACCTTGTTCGACCACGCGCACAGCAGTGCTATCGAGGTCCGTTGGATCACGTTGGGGTGCACGCGAGCCGGACAACATCTGGTTGTCGTGCACAGCTTCGAGGAACAGGGCAACACAGCAACGGTGAGGATCATCTCCGCGCGCCCTGCAACACGTCACGAGCGCAATGCCTATGAACAGCGACAATGAAATGCGTGAGGAGTACGACTTCTCGACCGCCGAGCGCGGCAAGTTCTATCGACCCGATGCGGCGCTCAATCTGCCCATCTATCTCGATGACGAGGTCCGAGAATATCTCGCTCAGTGTGCGCGCGATAAAGGCGTCGAGCTCACAGAGCTCGTCAATGAGCTGCTGCGCAAAGATATCTCACTTGTCGAGAGTGTGAAGTGAATACTCAAGAATACGATTAACGCCAAACGGTGTAGTCTTTTCAGACTTCCCTACATGACAAATATTAGATGGAAAGGGACCTTCGCTTCCGCCCAGTATTCTGATGCTTCTAACCACGCGGTTAGTAGACGCCCCAGAGCATACGGATTTCGCGACCAGCCAGCTTCAGAGTCATGAAGCACTAATACGTAGCCGTCAGCGGGCAACCAGTCCATATCGCCCAAGCATTCATCAAGCGCATCCCAATTACTGCCAAAGTAAGCAGGAAACTTCATTGCGGACGCCACAACGGCAAGCACATCTTCTTCACCATTTATGCCTGCCAACGATCCCTCCAAAACGGCGAACCCCGGTGCAGCAACATCACTGCTAATTTCCTCAGGGCGGGCGAAGTGAATCGAAACCGCTGTTGCCTTCTTCAAATCGACCAGATACATGACTCTACTTCCTCGCCGGATCAATTTGCGTGAAGCTTCCGTAATGAACATCCGTGTAATAGGTCCTGCCAGAATTTGTGTCTTGGACTACACGACGCGCATCTCGGTTGCTTGCACCCGGCGTATCGATAGTATATTCGCGATAACTGCCTTGCGGCAGCCGGCCTTCCTTGTTCCGGAAGACAGTCCCGTCTTTCTTGTAAGGAAAAGGCCCGCCAGATTCAATCCGATCAAGCGTCTTATTTACTTCAGCTAGTCGATCTGCATCATTGAATGGCAGACTCCTTGCGCCCGTTGCGCCATGTATGCGTCGCCGTCCATCAACAATCTACAGCGATAAAGTTTTCGAATTTCTGCCAGAAATCCACATCGAAAACGCTTTCCTTCTTGAGACCTAACTCTTCCCCCAGGCTGCGGAGTGATTCCTTTTCTTCTATACCAAGAGCTACGTTCTTCTTCATGAGTTCGATGAACATGCCTTCAAAAGCCATCTCGTATTCGCTGTGATCTAGATAGTGTCTGATCTCATGTCTCGAGTCCGCGTCAAGACAAGAGCCATATCCCGGTCTTCGACACTTAATGCGATAAGTGATTGATTCGTCGTTATCGACGATCAAGGTGTGGCATTACTTCAGCGCGTCAGCAGTCGG
>JAGRHX010001169.1 GCA_020444775.1 Gammaproteobacteria bacterium | reverse complement strand
TAAATATTTCGGGGGATCACTTAGGTGTATGCCTCGATCCGGATTGTAGGCCCGGCCGGCCGGATGCGGCTGACGGTGGCGCGAAATCCTGGAGTGCTCTTCCCGTCTTCCTTAATCTGCCACCGGTATCCGGATCAATTTGTCATCGGAATAGTAGAACGGTACGCCGCGCGCGATGAGTTCTCGGTCGATCTCGTCCCTATGGTCGACGATTCTGTCTGGGACTCGTCTTCCGATGTATCTGGATTCCTTTGGATCGATCTCTACCCAAGAAACCATTCGCTTTTGAACTGGCCCCGTATCCTTTAACTCGACATAGCTCGGGGACGGCAACGAAATCCAAGTGCTCCAGGTACTGAGTTGCTCTCCATCTTGCCATAGAATTCGCACCGATACCTTGAAACGCTGTACGACATCTCTGACTATCTCCCATGCTTCATTTTCGCTCATAGGATATGTGTTCGCCGGTTGGTCCTGTGAAATGGGGAAGTTCGTACGTGTTATCGTCCCTGAATTCATGTCCCCATTTATGATGCTCTATTCTTACGTCGCGACCATGTCTGTCCCGAAGCAGGATGACTTCATACGGTTCACCGTTCGGCCCTCTCAGATTCGGATTTCCACCATATACCGGCTGGCGCGAGAAGCTGTTCGGTTTCGAAGTCTCTGCCTGGAATCGTCTCATTGCCTCGCGAAGCGCAGCTCTGCGTGACGGTAAGGTAACGTCCGGTGGCGTCTGATCGCGTCGCGACTTGCCGCGCAGAAAGAGTCCCTTGCCTCTGCTGCTCAGTATCCCGGCGAGCGTAACGCCAGTGTAGATCCAAGGCTGCCAGGACTTCCTCCCGGTTTGGGGCGGTTCGAACTCACATGCCCCATCCGTCGGTGGGGTACTGTACCAATCGCCAAAGGTTTCCTAACAGAAGAGCGGATCCTGTGAGCAAGCGGCTCGTACCGAGTCCACGAAGAGCCCGGACCGATCGGTGCGACCTAGCGGATTGCTATCCACGTAAGCGTACGGATTGAGTCCCCCTGTGAGTCCAATCGGATCCGACCTGATATAGCGACCGTTCGCCGACTCGTACCATCGGTGATAGTTGTAGCTCAATTCCGTTTGGCTTTCTCGGTACTGCCCCGGGAAGGCTCCGATTTCGGGTACTTCACCCGTGTGGCCGATAATGCTTCCGAAGGGCCCATATTCAACCTGCCAAAGGACACGTCCTTCGGTGTCTGACCCAGCTATTGGTCGTCCCAAATGATCGTTGTGAACGTAGGTGATTTTGTATCTCTGTGCCGCAATCTCCATGGGCGCAAACACGGTGAGCGCTATCACGAGCACAAGCACCAGCCAGCCCACTCTGGCGGCTACCGGTTCGACTTCAAACGTTGGCGCTTTGGATGTTGTGTGCCGTGCCGCAGCACTGCTTAATGTGCGCGTTGCGGTAGGCGCGAGCGTGCGGAAGGAAATGCCGTCCATGCGTGGGACTCCTCTGTCACCATTGCCGGGGGTCCGCCGGCGCTGTACCCCATCGGGATGCATCCGCAGCTTAGCGACAGAGCGACCGGTTGCAGAAGGGGGCGGCCAGGATCTGGGTACGGGCCCTTCCCATGGTCCGGCGCAGTCAGGAATCTGGATACGCTGTCGGGTCCCGGAGTACGCCTCGATCCGGATCGTAAGCCCGACCGGCCAGATTCGTCTGGCGGTCGCGTGCCTACTGACGCACCGCTCACACCTCGCATAGATGTCTCCGACGGTGGTAGCCCGACTCAGACCGACGAGTGAGCCGGTAATCCAGGACGGTTCAGCCCTGGTCCGAGTCCAGCGTCGGCTCGGATAGTGATAGCACATCTACCCACTCATCTTCCGTCAGAAGCACGTAATGAGTGAGCCCATCCTTCGAACGTGCACTGAAGGTTTCCAGTAAAAACCAATCTAGCAGTGTCGAATGCTCTGCGGTGAATAGGCGAGAGGAACGAATTTCTGAGACGAGGCGCAGAGAACGCATTCGATCCCCTTCATCGGAGACCGAGAAGTACAGCGCGTCACTGAATTGCAGACAAATGCCGCAGCCTTGTTGCTCACGAGCAGATAGATGTAGTCGGAGTATCCCTTCCTTGTACTCCAAACAGTCCAGGGCGATGGAGAGGCCCAGTCCGGTTCCTAGCACATGAGGGGCAAACTGCTCAGTCTCCATAGCGCACCTTGATCCTTCTCTTGCCGTGCTGGATCTCTACAGTGGGGCGGCCGTCAGTGCTATCAGGGCGCATCACGATAGTCCTCCTTAGCGATAGAGCAATCGGCTGCAGAAGGGGTCGGGCAGGATCTGGGTACCGATCCTTCCCATGGACTGGCGCAGTCAGGAATCTGGATACGCAGTGGGACCAGAGGTTTCGAGTGGACCTCGTACCCGATATCAAGCTGTTTTGAGCCGGCCCCAGGCCACGACGTTGACAGTGACAGCTGACGTTGCCCCACCTTCAGCCCAGCACCTCCAGATACCCCGAATACCGATAAAGACGATCGCGCCGCCGCTCACCCACCTCGCTCAGAACCCCGGCCTTCATCAGCACCTCGATCGCCTTGCCGGCGGTCGGCTTGCTGACCGAGAGCAGCCGGGTGACCCGCTGCACGTTGATGACCGGATGCTCGGGCAGTTGCTCGAAGAGCTGGATGGCCGTGATCGTGGCACCGGGCGTGGCGAGCAGGATCTGGCGGTCCTGACTCACGCGGGCGTAGAGGCCACGTGCCGTCCTGGTCGCGTCGTCGGCGATCGCCGCAACGCCATCCAGGAAGAATCGCAGCCAGCCGAGCCAGTCGCCTTCGGTGCGGATGGCCGACAGACAGCGGTAGTAGTCAGCCTGGTGCTGCTCGAGGTACAGGCTCAGATAGAGCAGCGGGCTCTTCAGCAGGTCCCAATGATCGAGCAGCAGCGCGATCAGCATCCGGCCGAGCCGGCCGTTGCCGTCCAGATAGGGATGGATGGTCTCGAACTGCACGTGCACCAGCGCGATGCGTAGCAGCGGCGCCAGCTCGTCCTCGGCGTGGATGTAGGTCTCCAGATCGCCCAGCAGGTCGGGGACGTGCTGTGGCGGTGGTGGCACGAACGTGGCGTTGCCGGGATGGCTGCCGCCGATCCAGTTCTGTGAGCGGCGCAGCGCGCCCGGTTGCTTGTTGGCCCCACGCACGCCCTGCATCAGGATCCGGTGGCAATCATTCAGCAGCCGGATCGAGATGGGCGTGCCCCTGGGCGAGCGGAGCTGCTCGAAGGCGTGGTTGACGGCCGCGACGTAGTTCGCGACCTCCTCGATGTCCTCGATGCGGGAGCTTCCGGTTTGATCGGTCTGCTCCCAGGCAAGCACGTCCACCAGGGTTGCCTGGGTGCCCTCGATCTCCGAGGACAGCAACGCCTCCTTGCGGACGAAGGCATAGATGAACCACTCGAGCGAGGGGATCATGTCCCCGGCCAGAGCGAGCCGGTCCAGCGCCGATGCCGCCGCACGCAGCGGCTCGTCCAGCGTGGCGAGCTGGCGAGCACTCAGATTCGGCGGTATCGGTTCGGGGATGAAGGCCTGGAACGATTCGCCGGCTACCGAGGCGGTGACATATCGGCCGGTGGGCTGGGGGGCCATGATAAAAGAGCCTTTACCATCTTTCTGAGATAGTAAAGCATCCTTTATCAGAACGGGTGGTAGAGCAGACCAGCTTTACCGACGGTGGCCTGTCAGGCGTCTGCGACTCGTCTGTTGCCACCGAAGTGCGTGCCACCATCGCCAGCAAGCCGGCAAGCCGATGCATGCCTCACGCGCCGCGGCCCACCGGGACCGTCCAGCTGACCTCGTCGCTCAGCGCGCGTACTCGAAGCTCTTGCTCTTGGCGTGGTACACGACCTCGGGGAACCCCGGGTAGCGGTCGATCTGCGTCTGGGCGGCCGGCGATCTCGTTCGGGTCAGCGTTCCCTTGGCGATCTCGCGCCAGTGCTCCTTGCCGAGATCGACCGGTCCGTCGCTCTGGGCCTCGATCATCCTGGTCAGCGTCTGCACGAATGCCGATGAGTAGGCGATGCTGCCGGCACGACCGGTGTCGCCACGGTCGAACATGCCAAACCGTGGCTTTCGCCCGGTGGGCATGACGATCTCCCAGACCCGGCCAGATTCCAGGCGGAGGATGATGCGGGTGCCGTGCGCTCGCGGCAGCACGCTGGAGCTCTGCCAGGAGCTGGTGTCCAGCGCGGCGGTCAGCTGCCGCAGTGCCTCGTGTTCGGTCGTGCGCCAGGCCTTGCGTTCCAATCGGTCCGGCGCGACCTGCTGGTCCCAGATGACCACCAGCTCGGCCGGCGCGTTCGCGGTGGTCAGATCCGGGGGCGAGGAGACCCAGAAGCATCCGCTCAGGGTCGCAATGAACAGCAACGCTGTGAACTGCCGCAGGCGCAAGAGGAGTCTCCTTCTCGGCTGAACGCCGCTGACGTCTGTGTGCAGACCGAGCATCGCTCGTCTGATTCATCAGGTCTCGGGTCAGTGGTCCACGAACCTGACTCGAACTCGGCCGATGGTGGCTGGCCACGGTCTTGTCGAAGGTGGGTTTCGTGGACGGGGATGTACTCGTCCTCTACGCAGCGTTCTTGAATGATCGTCTCCGAGCTGTGCTGCTTGTCAGCGTCGATGGGGCGCGGAACCGAGGTCGATTACTGCGGCTGCCGATCCCGTCGAGCAGCCAGCAACGCGTCCAGTGAGCATCGTCCCGGTCCATGCGCGACCAGATACAGCAGCAGGAAGATCCACAAAGCGCGCTGGTCGAGTATGGCGGCGTCGGAGAAGCGGTCGAACCAGGCGCCCACGGTCGTCATGTCCACGCCGTGATAGGCGATGTCGACGAAGCTCTGGACGATGGTGAAGCCAATCATCCCGAGCGCGGCGATACGGGTGAACAGGCCGAGGACGATGAGCGTCGGGAGCAGGAACTCGCTGTAGGTGCCGGCCGCGACGACCAGCCCGTAGGGAAAGAACGGTACCTGCGTGACGTCGAAACCATGTGCCTCGACCACGCTCGGCAGGATCTGGAAGTAGGCGTTGTCGGTAATCGACAGGAAGCCGAACGCGCCGTCGCCGACCTTGGTGCTTGCCGAGTTCAGGTAGTACACCAATAGCACCGCGGCGAAGACGAAGCGCGCGGTCAGCCCGGTCAGCCAGCCTTCGGCTTGTTTCTCGATGGTCTCGAAGGTGCGCTCATGCAGCGCGGACAGGTAGGCAATCATGTTGTTCTCTCCGTGTGGGGTGGAAACCTGCGATTGCGCCAGCGTCGAAGAGCCCGCGCAGTTGTGACGCGAGGTCGAAATCGAGGCCTGTGGCGCTGGCACGTTCGACGGCCTGCGCGAGTGTCGCGCCTTCGGCCAGCGCCGCGACGAGCTCAAAGGCGCCTTCGGGCAGCACCCGGACCTCGACACTGATCAGCCGACGCGCAACCAGCACGTCCTCGCGACAGCTCATGTCGAGCTCGCGCGGATCGGTGGCGGCGAGCAGCTGCGACCACAGGGATCCGATCGGCCAGCGCGAACGGTGTAGCGTGACCGCGGGATGTAGTCGCAAGGCTATCGTCGCCAGATGCTCGGTTGGCACCTCGGCCAGCGCCTCGATGGCGAGCGGCGTTTCATCCGCGGCGTGGTATGCGCGCAGATACGACCACTCGAGACGGGCCATGTCGCCCAGATAGGGTACCGTCGAGGCTGGCGGAAAAGCATCGAGAAAATCGCCGAAGCCGGCGCCGTAGCAGTGCAGTAGCGGGCCACGCGGTGGTTCCTGGTCGATGAAGAGCCTGGCCGCGGCCCGAAAGAAGGCCTCGCCCACCAGGCGCTGAACGGCTGGATGGACCGCGGCCAACGCATCCACCAGCGTGCTGGCCCGGTTGTTGCGGTAGACGTCGAAGCCGCGCGCGTGCCCGCTGCAATCCGCTGTCAGCGCCGGGGGCGTGGGCTGATGAGGTTCGCGCAGCGCGGCAGTGAAGGCGTCCTGGATGTCTGCCAGCGATGTCATGCGGCAGCCCCGGCGCAAGCCCGCAGACGTGCCTCGGCGCTGCCCGCCTCGGCGACCAGGACCGGCCAGGCCGGTACGTCCTTGTCCCATTCGATGAGCGTGGCAAGCGGACCGGTGAGCGCCAGGGCGCGTTCGTACAACCCCCAGACCGCGGCATCGACCCGCCGATCGTGACTGTCGATGAGCAGCGTGTCGCCGGCCGGGCCGGCATCCACGGCATGTCCTGCCAGGTGGATCTCGCGGGCCGCGTGCAGTGGCAGCGCAGCAAGATCGGCATGCGGGTCACGATGGTGATTGATGGCCGAGACGTGCACATTGTTGACGTCCAGCAACAGCCCGCATCCCGTGCGCTGGCACAGCG
>JAGRHX010001168.1 GCA_020444775.1 Gammaproteobacteria bacterium | reverse complement strand
CCATCAGCATGCCCGACTGGCAGTATCCGCACTGCGGCACCTGCGCCTTGATCCAAGCTTGTTGAAGCGGGTGGGCGGGGCGCTCGGGATCCGGCGACAGACCCTCGATTGTGGTGACGCTACGGCCCACTGCCTCCTTGACCTCGATGACACAGGACTTCTTCGGTTCGCCGTCCAGCCATACCGTGCAGGCCCAGCATTTCTCGATACCACAGCCGTATTTGGTGCCGGTGAGTCCGATCACGTCCCGCAGTACCCACAAAAGTGGCGTCTCCGGGTCCACATCCACGTCGTAGTATTCGTCGTTCACGAGCAGCGTAGGCATTAGTGCTCCAATGTCCATCCTGAAGGGTGCCTCGCACGGCTCCGTCCCGGACCCGTCGGGCGTCGCAGCGGGAATCCTTCGATTCCCCTGCATCGTGCGGTACCCACGGCCAAGGCCAAGGTACCGGGGACACATCCTCGTGTCGCGCCAAAGACTTCGCAGCAGGTGTCGGGCCGACGTTTCCCGGTCATTGTCGAACGTGCCTGCGATCTGGGGCGCGAGCAGACGGACAGCATCCGACCTGGGACCGCAGCCTCAGTCATCTGAAAGTCATGTTCGGTAATTTGTATGTAAGAACAAGGACAGACTGTCTACTGGTTCACGCTTCGAGCACGGATCCAGGACGGTTCGGGTCGACCAGGCCGAATTCGACCATCAGTGGGATTCCCGGTGCGATGCCCGGTACGATGGGGGGAGGGTGGTAGCGACTGCGAAATATTCAAACGGTTCCCATTTCGCCGTCGATCAGAGAATTTCCGGTGTAGTGTCGGATAACTACGAGGCCTGAGAGGACGTGTAGCGGCGACGCTGCTCCGGCTCGGGTGGACCCCGGCGGCGCCGGCCAAGGCGGGCAATCGCCCGACAGGCGGCTCACCCCGATGTCGAGTGGCCGCTGTTTCTCAGGCCGCGCGACCGACGCCGGGATCAACGCCCGCCGCGCGCGGCGCGCGGGGGCCCTGCTCGTCGATCGGCTGGAAGAAGCCGACCAGCTCCGACAGACGCTGGGATCGCGAGCCGATGTCGTCACTGGCCCGGCGCACCAGAGCGATGGCCTCGGCGTTCTCGCGCGTGGTGTTGTCCATCTTCTGCACCGCCTGGGTGATTGCCGTGATGCCGCTCTCCTGCTGCACGCTGGCGGTGCTGATATGCTCAATCAGCTCGCTGACGTGGCGCACCGAGCCGACGATCTCCTCCAGCGCCTTGCCGGTCGCGTCGACGTGCAGCCGGCCCTCTTCTACTCGGGCAACGCTGTCGTTGATAAGCGCCTTGATCTCTCCGGCCGCAGTGGCGCTGCGTTGAGCGAGGTTGCGGACCTCGGCGGCAACCACGGCAAAGCCGCGCCCCTGTTCGCCGGCACGCGCTGCCTCCACCGACGCGTTCAGCGCGAGCAGGTTGGTCTGGAAGGCGATCTCATCGATGACGTCGATGATGTCGGCGATGCGTGCGCTGGAGGCCGAGATACGCGACATGCTGCCAATGGCTTCCAGCACCACCTGGTTACCGTGCTCGGCGGTGCTGCGGGCATCGCTGGCGACCTGATTGGCCTGCTGCGCATGTCGGGTATTGCCGGCCACGGTTTCGGTGAGCTGGGTCATCGTGACCGTCGTGGTCTCCAGCATCTGCGACAGCTCGAAGATGCGCCCACTGAGCTCGTGGGCGCTGTCGGTTATGGACGCGACCCCGTCGTCGACGCTGCGGGTGGCATCGCGTATGCCGGCTACCACCTCCAGCAGCCGCGCCACGGTGGCGTTGACGTCGCTTCGCAGCGCGCCGAACGCACCGTGGTATTGATTGTCGATGGCCTTGCTCAGATCGCCACGCGACAGCGCGCTGAGCACGATCGCGGTGTCCTGGACGAGGCTCGCGCAGATCTCCAGCATGCCGTTGACCTGGGTGCCCAGCAGCTTGTAGAAGCCACTGCTGGACTCGGTCGACATGCGATGATCCAGATCACCCCGGATCGCCGCTTCGACCAGCGTGGTGAGCTCGCGTTCGATCTTGTTCTGAGCGGTGCGGTCGCGCCACTCGAGCACGGTGCCCAGCGGCGCGCCGTCCTCGTCCAGCACGGGATTGGCGGTCACGCTCAGCAGGTGGTTGCCGCTATTGATTCGATACTGTCTGCCATCGGTACCAACGCCGCCCAGCGTCGCCATTGCATCGTCGAGGCCAGGCAGCAGCTCGGTCAGCGCTGTGCCGACCCGATCGCTGGAATCGCCCGCGGGATGTCCGCTCAGCCGTTCGAGCAGGTCGCGGGCCGCAGTGTTCAGGTACAGCACGCGATCCCGGGTGTCGGTGATGACCACGCTGGCGGAGACGCTTTCCAAGGCCTGACGGATACGTCGGTTCTGCTCGCTGCGTCTTTCGCTGTCGAGCTGATGTTTGAGCGCCGCGCGCATCTGCTCCAGAGCCTCGAGCAGGGTGCCGGTCTCGTCCTTGCGGGTGGTGCTCACCTGGGCCTCGAGATCGCCAGCCGCGATGCGTCTGGCTACCTCCACCGCAGCGCCGATCGGGCGGACCACACCACGACTGATCAGAAACGCGAGCAACAGCCCGAGCAGCACGCAGGCGGTGGTGGCGACGAGTATGGTCGAATTGGCGGCGCTGGCCGTGCTGCTGATGGTGTGCACGTAGCCTTCGACCATCGAATCGCCGGTCGCCTCGACCTGCTCGATCACGCCGAGCAGCGTGTCCGCGGCTTCGGCATAGGCATCACGGGCCTGCAGATATCGGTGATGGCTGGCGATCGTGCGTTGTGTATCGGCCAGATGTCGTTGCCAGTGCTCGGCCAGTTGCCGGCCGATCGGCACGGTCTGGTCGCCCGCGCTGGCGTTGTCCATCGTGTTCAACAGTGGATGAGCGAGAACGATCTCGAGCGCTCGCTCGACAAACCGGGCGGCGTCTTCCAGCGCGGTCTGCTCGGCCGCGGCGGGTGCCCCGGCCAGCAGGCGTTCCAGGTGATGGATGTGCCTGAGCAGGCCGATCTGGGCCTCCATGACCGCGTCGGCGATCTGCCAGCGTTCACGCAGACCGTCGTTCCAGCTCAGATAGGCGTCCGGCTCCTGCCGTAGGGATTCGACGGCCTCATCGGCGAGCCGCTCGGCATCCGTGATCAGCTGCTGTAGCGCCGCGAAGCGCTCTCGCGTCTGCTGCGCATCGCGCAGATGCTCGGCATGGGCGTCGACCAGGGCCTGACGCTGCGTGGCGAAGGCCGCGCGCGCTCTCGACAAGCTGTCGCGGTCCTGTTCGCCGACCAGTCCGGCATCCAGCATGCGCGTCAGGGCCTGCTCGGCCATGGCTCGGCCTTCGTCCATCATGCGGCCGGCGGCCTGTGGGTCCGACAGCCCGGACAGGGCACGTTCGAAGCCGAGAATTTCGGCCTCGATGCCTATACTGCCCTCCATCGCGCCATCGGCGGTATCCCAGGCCGGGCCGGTCACGAACTGCAGTCCTGCCTCCAGCTGTTTGACGCCGAGCAGTCCGGCGACGCCACACAGTAGCGTCAGCAGCAACACGGCGGCAAAGGCGGCGGCAATCCGATGGCCAATCTTCAATCTGGCTGACATGAGCAGGTTCCAGGGCTGTGCCCGGTTGTTTGGATGTGTCGGTTGCTGGGGTGTCGATGGGCTCTCGCCATGGCGTGTGCAGATCCTGTGCGCGGACGGCGGTGGTGCCGGCTCGATCCTATCCGTCCGCGACCGTATTCGGGTTCGCGCTCGCACCTGCTGCCGATCTCTTCACGATGCGGACACGGTGTGGTGACAGGTGCACAATCCCGGGAGGCTGAATCCCAGGGGAGGAGCTTCCGGGGCAGGAACTTCCGGCGGGCAGAATTCCCGGTCAGATGTACGTTTGCTATCGGAGATCGGCCGGCGTTCTTTAAGAATTGTGAATCGCCAGCCCTGCTGGGTGCGGCGCAGACCGAGGAATGATGATGACTGAGCCGCAGACCAGCCACCCGACCGACCTGGCAGCCATCGAGCTCGCCGAGCATCGTTGGTTCTACGCCGGCGGCCGCTACGTGACGCGTGCCGGACAGACCTATCGCGAAGGCGCCATGTACGTCGAGCAGTACACGCCGGCGAGCGCCGGCACGCGACCGCCGGTGGTGATGTTCCATGGCGGCGCGCAGACCGGCAGCAACTTCACTGGCACACCTGACGGGCGGCGTGGCTGGCTGCACGATTTCCTGCGCGCCGGGTACACGGTGTTCGTGGTCGATCAGCCCGAAAGGGGCCGCTCCGGACATCTGGCCAACAGCGAGGGCCGCTACGATCTGGTTCGCTACAGCGCCGAGCGCATCGAGTCGCGATTCACCGCGTGCGCCGACGACCCGCTATGGCCGCAGGCGGCGCTGCACACGCGCTGGCCCGGCAGCGGTCGTCGCGGCGACCCGGTGTTCGATCAGTTCTTCGGCTCGCAGGTGCAGATGTCACCCGACCGGGCTGGCATGGAGCGCATGCTGCAGCAGGCCGGCGCCTGTCTGCTCGAACGTATCGGCCCGGCGATTCTGCTCACCCACTCCCAATCGGGACCCTTCGGCTGGCTGCTGGCCGACGCCTGTCCGGCCAGGGTCGCGGCGATCATCGCCATCGAGCCGAACGGGCCGCCGTTCCACGAGGTCGATCTGCGTGGCGTGGCCGAGGATGGCCAGACCGTGTTGCATGCCTATGAGCCGACCGCGACCCGGGCCTTCGGCATCACCCATGCGCCGCTGCGCTACCAGCCACCACTGGCCGAAGGCGAGACGCTGGCCTGCGTGTGGGACGTGCCGGCGCCGACGCCGGACCGGGTCGGTGGCTACCGTCAGCCCTCGCCCGCACGCCAGCTACCGAATCTGAGCGGTATCCCTATCCTGATCGTGACCGCCGAGGCCTCCTATCACGCCCCGTACGATCACCTGACCAGCGCCTTCCTCAGTCAGGCTGGTGTCGAGCACGAACATGTCTGTCTGGCCGAGCGTGGCATCAGCGGCAACGGTCACATGATGATGCTCGAGAGCAACAACCATGAGATCGCCGATTTGCTGATTGGATGGTTGGATGCCCGGCGGCTGGCCGGCTGAGGGCATGCCGGCCACGGTGATTTGAGGCGTGCTCAGCCGAGGTTGCTGCCGACCGTGAGTCCGCCACAAACGAACAGCACCTGGCCGGTGACGAAACCGGCATCCGGCGCGAGGAAGAAGCTGACCGCGCGGGCGATGTCATCGGGGCGGCCGAAGCGGCCGACCGGAATGGTCTTGCTGTAGCGCTCGCGTTTCTCCGTGCCCTCCGGGTAGACCACCTTGAGCATGTCGGTGTCGATGGGGCCCGGGCCGATGGCGTTGCAGGTGATGC
>JAGRHX010000074.1 GCA_020444775.1 Gammaproteobacteria bacterium | reverse complement strand
GCAGCGCGCCGAGCACGGCGAGCAGAGCTATTGGATGAGCGCGACGCTCGCGGCCATGCTCGGTCAGATCGGTCTGCCCGGCGGCGGCTGCGGATTCGGTTACGGCAGCATGAACGGCTATGGCAACCCGGTGACCCGCTTCCCGGTGCCGGCGATGAGCAGCGGTCGCAATCCGACCGGCAGTCGTATCCCGGTGGCACGCATCGCCGACATGCTGCTAGGCCCGGGTCAGCCCTACGCGTTCAACGGCGAGGACCGGGTCTATCCGGACATCAAGCTGGTCTACTGGTGTGGCGGCAATCCCTTTCATCACCATCAGGATCTGAATCGCCTGCTACAGGCCTGGCAGCGACCCGAGACCATCGTCGTCAACGAGATCTGGTGGACCGCCACCGCGCGTCACGCCGATATCGTGCTGCCGGCCACCACCAGCCTCGAGCGCAACGACATCGGCGCCAGCTCCAGGGACCGCTTCATCATGGCCATGCACAAGGCCATCGAGCCGGTCGGCGAGGCGCGCAACGACTTCGACATCTTCCGCGGGCTGGCGCGACGACTCGGCGTCGAGCAGGCCTTCACCGAAGGCCGTGACGAGGCCGGCTGGCTGCGTCATCTCTACGCGGTGTCGCGCCAACAGGCCGCGCAACGTCGGGTCGAGCTGCCGAGCTTCGAACGATTCTGGACCGAAGGCTTCGCCGAGGTCGCAGCGCCGGACCAGCCATTCGTGCAGTTCGAGGACTTCGCCCGCGACCCGGTCGCGCATCCGCTCAAGACCCCAACCGGCCGCATCGAGATCTGGTCGCAGACCATAGCCGACTACGGTTACGACGACTGCCCGGGGCACCCGACCTGGTTCGAACCGCAAGAGTGGCTGGGCGGTGAGCGAGCGCGAGACTTCCCCTTGCATCTGATCTCGAACCAACCACAGACCCGACTGCGCGCGCAGCTCGATCATGGCAGCACCAGCGTGGCCGGCAAGCGACAGGGCCGCGAGCCGCTGAGCATGCATCCCGACGACGCGCGCCAGCGCGGCATCGCGGACGGTGACATCGTTCGAGTCTTCAACGACCGCGGAGCGCTGCTGAGTTGCGTGCAGTTGAGCAGCGACATCCGCCCCGGCGTGGTCAAGCTGCCGACCGGTGCCTGGTACGATCCGCTCGAGCCCGGTCGTCCCGGCAGCCTGGAGAAACATGGCAACCCGAACGTGTTGACCCCGGATCGTGGCACCTCGAAGCTCGCCCAGGGGCCCATCGCGCATAGCGCGCTGGTCGAGGTCGAGCGCTGGGACGGCGAGGTGCCGGAAGTGACGGCCTTCGTTCCGCCGCCCGTGGTCGACCGGGCCTGAAGCCCTGTGCATGACGGCCGGGGCGGTCGCGGTGACCGGTCGAGCGGGGCAGCCGTCGGATAGGGGATCCGACGGCTACCTGCCCAGCGTTCGATCACATGACGTCGGCCAGGATCGCCAGCGCCTCGTCGATCTCCGCATCGGAGATCCGTAGCGACGGCATGAAGCGCAAGGTGTCCGGGCGCGGGGCGTTGATCACCAGACCGGCCTCGAAAGCCCGATCCCGGATCGCCTCGGCGTCCGCACGCGCCAGCCCTGCCGCCAGCAACAGTCCACGGCCTCGAACCGACTCGATACCACAGCGTCCTGGCAGCGCGGCGAGCCCGGCACAAAGCTGCTCACCCGCGGCCTGCACGCGCTTCAGGAACGCCGGTTGATTCACGACGCCCAGCACCGCCAACGCCACTGCCGCCATCAGTGGGTTGCCATTGAAGGTGCCGCCCTGGTCGCCATGAGCGAAGCAGCAGGCATGCTCGGCCGCCAGCATCGCCGAGATCGGCACGCCGCCGCCCAGCCCCTTGGCCAGGGTCAGGATGTCGGGCCGGGCCTGTTCGTGCTCGAAGCAGAACAACCGACCGGTGCGACCGATGCCAGTCTGGATCTCATCCAGGATCAGCAGCAGACCGTGTCGGTCTGCCAGCTCGCGCAGGCCGCGCAGGTAACCATCGGGCGGTGTGATAACACCGGCCTCACCCTGAATCGGCTCGACCATCAAGGCCACCGTACGCGGTCCGATGGCTGCCGCCATCGCTTCCAGATCGCCGAACGGCACCTTGACGAAGCCCTCGGGCATGGGCGGGAACATTCGGTCCCAACCGGGCTTGCCGCTCGCCGACATCATCGCCAGGGTGCGACCGTGGAAGGCGTTCTGGGTGGTGACGATCTCGAAGGCGCCGGAACGATGTAGCTGACCCCACTTGCGGGCCAGCTTGACCGCGGCCTCGTTGGCCTCCGCGCCGGAATTGGCGAAATGCGCCTGCGCAAGACCACTGGCCGCGGTCAGATGCTCGGCCAGTGCAAGCTGCGGCGCGTTGTGCAGAGCCGGACTGGGATTGATGAGACGCGCAGACTGCTCGGCGAGCGCTTCGCGGATCTCGACCGGGCAATGGCCGAGGGTGTTGACCGCCCAACCCTGGACCAGGTCCAGATAGGCGCGCCCGTCGGTGTCGAACAGATAGGAGCCCTCACCACGCAGCATGGCGCGCGGCGGCCGTGACGTTATCGGCATCAAGGCCGTGAGCGCCGGTGATGTCGACTCAGGCAGGGTCGACCCGGGATGGGCGGTGGATCGGGGTAAGGTATGGGTAGTCATGGTACGTCGTCTCCGTGGGGTTGACGGGCGACGTCTCCGACCGGTTGGCCGCCCGTTTGGCTGGGCGGCCCGGTCGTTCTCGAATCAGCTGTTCAGCAAACGACCTCACGCGCGCCCTGGTAGGGCACGCGGCGGCGGACGCTGAGTAATGGCTTCGAGTACGACATGGCGGGAGTGTGCAGCGCATCCATCAACAGCGTCAAGCGTCTATCATGCACGCTTGTCGCGGCGCCCGGCGCCGCGCCGCGGACCCGACGTTGGAGGCTGTGATGGAGGCTGATGTGTCCGATACCGATCTGCCGTTCGAGGGCGTACGTGTGCTCGATCTCTCACAGGGCATTGCTGGTCCCTACTGCGGCATGCACCTGGCGAGAAACGGCGCCGACGTCATCAAGCTGGAGCCGGTTGGCAATGGCTGCTGGAGTCGTCAGCTCGGACGCTCCGTCGGTGACCAGACCGCCCACTCGCTGGTCGTGCATCGCGGCAAGCGCAGCCTGGCGCTGGATCTGAAGCATCCGCAGGGACTGGCCATCGCCCAGCAGATGGCCAACAACAGTGACGTGATCCTGCAGAACTACCGGGTCGGCAAGATCGACAAGCTGGGCCTGGATTATGCAACCGTCGCACGCGCCAATCCGAGCGTGGTGTATCTGTCCATCACCGGCTTCGGGCCGCGTGGACCACGCGCCGACCAGCCGGCCACCGACTCGGTGATGCAGGCCTACACCGGCATGATGTCCATCAACCGCGACCGCACCGGACTGCCGCAACGCATCAACATGCTGGCCATCGACTTCGCCACCGGCCTGTACGCCTTCCAGGCCGTCTCAGCGGCGCTCTACCGACGCGCCATCAAGGGCAAGGGCAAGCACATCCGCACCAGCCTGCTGGAGGCCGCGCTGGCCTTCCAGGAGGCGGCGATGATGGAGTCGCATCTACAGGGCGGCGAGGTCGAGCCTATAGGCATGCCGGTCGGCAGCTTTCGCACCGCCGATGGGTACATGAGCATCAACGCGCGGCGCGACCCGCACTTCAAGCGGCTGTGCGAGCTGCTCGGCAAGCCGGAGTGGCTCGAGGATCCGCGCTTTGCCGATGCGCGTGCCCGGGTCGAGCATGGTGAGGCCCTGCTGGCTGAGCTTGCACCGATCATCGAGAGCCGTAGCAGTGACGAATGGAACCGTCTGCTGTCCGGCATCGATGTCCTCAACGCCAAGGTCCATACCCATCATGACCTGTTCGAGGACGAGCAGGTGATGGCGATAGATGCCGTGCACTGGGTAGAGGACCCTACCCTGGGTCGGGTGCCGATGGGCAACATTCCCGGTCAGCCCGTGCCACGCAGCGGCGATCGCCTCAGCCGCAGTCCGAGCGTCGGCGAGCACAGCGTCGAGATCCTCACCTCGCTGGGCCTGGACAAGCCCCGGATCGACGCGTTGCTAGACGGCGGCGTGGTCGCTCAGCCGGGATAGCCGGCGCCGCGCTCAGGGGCGCAGATCGGCACAGCTCAGAGCCACCACCTGACGGTGATCCGGTGGCGTGTCGATGAGTCCCAGATCCATCGAGAAGCGCAGCATGCGCTCTATGAAGTCGCGACTCAACGCCGGACTGTAGAACGGCAGGTCGCGCTCGACCAGATGCTGTATGAGACCCGCCTCCTGAGCCGGGAACACGCGCTCGCCAACCGTCCGAGCCAACGAAGGCTCACGCTTCAAGGCGCGCTGGGTATTGATGATGGCGCGCACCACGGCACGCGCGATCTGCGGTGACTCCTCGAGCAATCGAGAGCTGGTCGCCAGCGATGGAGCCGTAAAGTGAAAGGCCTCGGGTGGACCATCACCCCGTCTGACATCCAGCACCACCTCGCCGGCACCACTGCTCACGGCCACCGCCGCGGCCATGCCATTGGCCCAGAATCCGTCGATTCGACCCGCGACCATCTCCCTGGCGGCCGCGACACCGAAGGAGACACCGTTCGGCACGCCACCAGCCAGTGGACCGATCTCGATCGCCCGCTCCGTCGGATCGATCCCGGCGGCCGCGAGCAGGCGCTTGAATCCCAGGTCCACGCCGGGTGCCGCGACGATGCGGATGTCTCGCAGCGCGTCCAGGTCACCGCGTCGCATACCGAGATCACGCCGCAGCACCAGGAACCAGTACATGCCCTGCGACAGCGCGCACAGCAGATGCGCACCCTGCCAGCCTGGGAAGGCCAGCGCCGGCAGGTGCGCTGAGCCGGCAACCAGATCCACCCGTCCCTCGCGCAGCGCCACGTAACACTGCGGCGCCGGATGAATCATCTCCAGCTCGACCTCCAGACCCTGCTCGGCAAAGAACCCGAGCTCGACCGCGGCTATCGCGGGAAAGTACGAATTCGACACCAGATCGGGCAGAGCGAGCTTGAGCATCAGGTCGATCCTGCAAGACGACCCGCTATCGGGTCCGGTTCAGCCAGGATGGCAATCCAGGGGCATTGACTACGGCACATTCACACGCCGGTGCACATGCCGGTGCCGAGGAGATATCAAGTAGATTATCGGCCGCGTTCGGCGAGGCGTCTGTTAGATTCTGTAACTTCTGTCTGCGACGACTGCCGCCTGCATCTGCCCGCGGCGTCTCGCGGGCCGGCCGGCAGCCGACGGCTCAACCGCCGCTCGGCGCATCCAATCCGACATCGGTCAGATGCGCGAAAGCTTTATGCAGTCGTTCCAGATCCGCCGCCGGCAGCGGTGGCCGGCAGATCGACTCGATGTTCGCACGCAGATGATCGACGCTTCCGGTGCCGAACAGGATCACGTCGGCGCCCGGCTCGTGCCTGCAGAAGCGATAGGCGGCATCCACCAGACTACGCGCCCCGCCATCGTGGACCAGGAAACCGAGCGCGCGTTCGGGATCACGCAGGGCATCATCCAGTTGACCGTCCTCCGCGAGTCTTTGCAGCTCGGCGGTGAGCCGCGCCGGCTTGCTGAAGATCTCACGCACCGCGAACATGATCAGCGTCGCCACGCCATTGGCCAGGGTGAGCGGGAACACCCGCTCGCGCGCGGACTGATGGAGCATGTGGAACGCGACCATCACCACGTCGAAGTGATCGAGTGGCAGCGCTCGCGCCAGCATCTCGTGACCGGGGTCGTTGGGCGCGGTCTCGGTGATGCCGAGGTGTCGGATCTTCCCCGCCTGCTGCTCACGCTGCAGCGCCGGCAACACCTGCTCGAGGACATGGTCCAGCAGCGCCGGAGGCACGGCATGCAGATGGAAGACGTCGACATGCGCCATGCCGAGGCGCTCGAGCGAGGCGTTGAGACTCGCGACGATCTCGGCGACCGGTCGCACCGCGCCGCTACGCGCGACCACCGTCTTGGTGGAGATGACCACGCGGTCCCGGTCGACATCGCGCAGCGCCTTGCCGACGATGGTCTCGGTACCGTAGTTCTCGGCTGTATCGAAGAAGTTCACACCTTCGTCCAGGGCTGTCCTGACCAGCGCGACCGATTCGGCCTCACTGCGTCCCTGCCGCTGTCCGAGACGGCTGAATCCACCGCACCCCAGACCGGCGACGCCGACCATCAGCCCCGTTCGCCCCAACTGCACCTGATCCATACCCATCCCCTGTCGGCGTTCGCGCATCGATACCAATCGCCAACATCATAAGCGATGATGACGCGGTTCGCGTCGCGTCCCCCGACGCACCTGAGAACTGGCCGATTCGAGGCCCATTCGAGGCCGTTCCCCGGACACTTGGCTGGCACGCCGGCGAAGCTGTCCCACACGAAGCCGACCCGGCATGAGGAGACAGGCATGGAATTCGGGATCACCTGCGCCAGGGTCGACGACGTCGGCCTGGTCAAGCACGCCGAGAACCTCGGCTACGATTTCTGCTGGGCCACCGACTCGCCGATGCTGCGCTCGAACCCATTCGTGGTGCTCGCACTCGCGGCTCAACAGACCCGCACCATCCGCCTGGGTCTGGGCGTGGCCGTGCCGGGCCTGCGGCTGGCTCCGGAGCTGGCCAATGGTATCGCCAGCATCAACACGCTCGCACCGGGACGCACCTTCCTCGGCATCGGCACCGGCAACACGGCGATGCGCACACTCGGACGGGTGCCGATGCGGGTCAAGCCATTCGGTCGCTACATCCGTCAGGTCAAGGGTCTGCTCGATGGCGAGGAGATCCAGCTGCCGGTCTCCAGCGACGAGGGCGCCGACCCTGCACACACCACCACACACGCGGTCCGTTTCCAGAATCCATCGCTGCGTTACGTCAATCTGGACGATCCGATTCCCATCCATGTCGGCGGATTCGGTCCGCGCGCGCAGGCGCTGGCTGGAGAACTGGGAGATGGCTTGATCACCGGGATCCCACGCGGTGGCACGGTCGACCAGGCGCTGACCAACGTGCATCGCGGCGCCGCGCGCACTGGTCGAGATCTGCGGCACTTCAAGACCACCGCGCTGGTCAATCTGATGATGCTCGAGCCCGGCGAGACGCTGAGCTCGGCACGCGTGATCGCCGAGTGTGGGCCGGCCATCATGGCCAACGTGCACTATCTGGTCGACCTGGCTCGAGAGACCGGCGCGTCACCGCCCGACTACGTGCTGCCGATCTGGGAGGAGTATCTCGCCTTTCATCGCCGCCGTGACGCCGCGCACAGCCACCAGAAGCTGCACGAGAGCCACTACAGCTATCTGGATCCGGAAGAGGCCCGTTTCGTGACCCCGGAGATGATCAAGACCTTTTGCATCGCCGGTCAGCCCGAGGAGATTGTCGAGCAGCTCCAGTCGCTGCAGCAGGCAGGGCTCGACGCCATATCCTTCATTGCACCAGACGAGCTGAAGTATCGGCTCCACGAGGACTTTGCGCGGCGCGTCATCTCACGCATGCGAGGTCTATAGACGTGCGTCCAACCCTCGGCCACCGGTCCCGACACGCGGGACCGGCCGACGAAACCCATGTTCAGCGCGCCTGCCCCTGGCGTTCCAACGACCCGTAGATCGTGTTGCTCAAGGAACGCTCGTAGGCCGCGTCGAGCCCGGGGTGGGGCGTCGAGCCGGCGTTCAGCAGCACGCCAACCACGGCCAGCAGGAGCAGCGTGCAGAGGATTTCGACCAGGCGGCGCTTCATGTGACCGAGTATTCCTCCCTTCGAAACGGCCTCCAGCACGCGGAGGCTCTCAGGCGGGATCGGATCCCGACAGTCACCACTAGCGGATCCCTGAACAGACATTGGCGGCACGCCTCCCGGTGAAGATTGCCCGACTGGGCACGTGAACGCAGGAAGTACGAGACCGCTGTCGACCGTGGTGGAAGCCTCCTTCAGCCAATGACACGCCGATGCCGCGTAGTTGAGATGATGCGCACGTATTCGAGGTCCTTGGCAAGCCACGGATCAAGAAATTTAACGTTTCGCCGTCAACTGACCTGAGCGAGACACGATGTACTGACGCATCGCGTTAACGGAAGCCTACTCGCACCGGCGACGTGCCGCGCAGCGCGCCGCTGACCTGGCCCGGGTGCATCTCGCACCGCCCTGGAAACGCTGCTTGCCCGGCCTTTCCCGGCTGGAACTGGGATGCGCCTCTTAGACCGGCGACGTATGTCGTTGACTTTCCGCGCAAAACGCAGAGCGCATCTTCGCTTTGTGATGCTGATTCATGCCATGGATCAAACCCATGGATGAAACGGACCAGCGCTTTCCCGGGGTCAGCCAATCCTCGTGCCGGGTGTTCTCGGCCGAGCGCCTCTACACGCTATCGACCCGCTCGTGCCCGGGTGGGCGACAGCCTGGCAGTGTCCGTACCCGCGCGGGAGGATCGCTGACCGACAAGCACAATCGTTCAGGGATGACCAAACCAAAGGTCGCGGTTCGAGGCTCGCCATGCGCCCCGTCGCGAACCGACCGGGAGCGTGCGCGCAGTGCGGATGCGTGCCGGGCTGCGCGTCATGAGCCCGCGGCCACACGGTAACCAGGCCTGCCAGGAGCGGACGATTGTCATCTGGCAGGTCACGAGCGCAGCGTCGGTTCCGGCGACACCGAAGCCTGCCTCGTCAAGGCATCAGTTCGCCCGCAACCCGGAGGACACCAGTGGCTACACGTTTCGCAATCAGCAACACGAGTCCGAGCGTGACCGCCCCCAGCACACTACTCTCCGGTGTGGACATCACCGCTCGGACGGGGCGCCACCAGCCTTGCTGGTGGCTCATGTCACTGCTCCTGCTGAGCCTCCTCTTACCGCTGCCGTCGGCGCACGCCAGCCTGCCACGCTGCCTGTTCGTGTCGTCCTATCATCATGGCTACGAGTGGTCGGACGGAGTCGAGCGTGGGGTTCGCAAGACCCTGAACGGACGCTGCGAACTGCACCAGATTGACATGGACACCAAGCGGCGCAAGGACTCGACCCACATTCAGAGCACGGTCGAGCAGATACTCGGATTCATGCGTGAGTGGCAACCCGACGTCATCATCACCGCCGATGACAACGCGGCCCGCTATCTGGTCAGTGAGCATCTCAAGGAGGCCAGCACGCCAGTGGTGTTCTGCGGCGTCAACTGGAGCGCGAGCGAGTACGGGTTCCCGTATCCGAACGTCACCGGCATGATCGAGGTGGCGCCGATTCAGGACATGCTGGCGACCGCGCAGGAGCTGACCGGCAATCGCGCCTTCTACATCGGCGCCGACACCTTCACCGAGCGCAAGAATCTGCAGCGCGTGCAGACCGCGGCCGCGGCCCTGGGTCTGAACCTGGAACACGGTCTCGCGGCCGACGTAGCGGCATGGAGAACGCTCTACGAACGTGCCCAGCAAGCCGATTTCGTGGTCATGGGTAGTTACTCGGGGATACTCGGCTGGGAGGATCACGCGGCACAGACCGAGGCGCATGTGCGCGCCAGCAGCCGCCGTCTGGTCGTGACCAATCACGAGTGGATGATGCCCTATGCCATGCTCGGTATGACCAAGATCCCCGAGGAACAGGGCGTTTGGGCAGCGCAGACCGCGCTGACGATCCTCTCCGGGGTTGCGCCGAGCAGCATTCCCATCATTGCCAATCGAAACTGGGATCTGTGGCTGAACGACCAGCTGGTCGGCGCCGCTGGCATCGACCTGCCACTGAGCGTGACCCGCCGCGCCAAGCGGTTCGACCCACCAGTGGCCCGCTGAGCCCTGACCATGCGACGTCCAACCCTCAAGCTCAAGCTGGTCATTGCCGGAATCGCGATCGCGGTTCTGGTCGCGGCCGGATCGACCTTCTTCGAGCTGGAGCAGCGTCGCTCACGGTTCCTCGCGGAATCCGCGAGCGTGGTCGCCGAGCTGGGCAGACTGGTCGAGGGCGGCGAGGCGGTATTGACCGCGCTACGCGGTGTGAACCAGGAAAGCGGGGAGATCGGCACAGCACCCTTCTACGAGCTCTCGCATGAAGTCCTGAGTCGCTACGACTATATCGGCGCCATTGCCAGGTTCAGCCGGATATCCGAGATCGAGCGCCCGAAGTTCGAGCTCATGATGCGGCAACAGGGCTTCATCAGCTACACGGTGCACGCCAACCGTATCACTGAAAGGTCCGCCGGCCCGGACCAGTATCGGGACGCGAACACCAACAGCGGCTACTTCATGCCGCTGCGTCTGGTCGAGCCCATGACCCCGGAGAACTCCAGGCTGCTCGGCGTGGATGCCTACTCCACGCCGAGCTGGGTTGGCACCATTCAGGAGGCCGTTCTCAGCGGCC
>JAGRHX010001167.1 GCA_020444775.1 Gammaproteobacteria bacterium | reverse complement strand
TCTGGGTGACCTGGTAGTAGCCGAAACCTTCCTGGTCGCCGTCGTTGTAGTCCCGATTACGAGGGTAGCCCAGGTCGACGGCGGCGTCGATGAATGCATCGCACAGCTCACTGCGATGGATCATGTCAGCGACGCTGAGCGGCCCTCCCCGGCCCCGCGCGTCGTTGGACTCACCCTGGAAATCCTCGGATTTCTTGAAGTACGGCAACACGTCCTCGTATGACCAACCCCGATTGCCATACTGTGCCCAGGTGTCATAGTCCAGCGGTTGACCGCGCACGTAGAGCATGCCGTTGATGCTGCTCGAGCCTCCCAGCCCACGCCCCCGTGGGATGGGGATCCTCCGCCCCTGCACGTTGTCCTCGGGCTCGGTCTCGAAATTCCAGTTGTAGACCGGGTCGTTCAACAGCCGGGTGAAGCCGGCGGGAATGTCGATCCACATGGATCGGTCGCGCGGCCCGGCTTCGAGCAACAGCACCTGACGTCCGGCATCTTCGCTCAGCCGATTCGCCAGCACGCATCCCGCCGAGCCGCCGCCGACGATGATGTAGTCATAGGTCGGTGTGTCGGAATCGATCAACTTGTTGCCCTTGGACAATGTCCTCTTCCCCCCGCATCGGTCAGATGAGTGATTCAGCGAGCCGACTCTGAACGCTCCTGGAACGCTCGATCGGCCCGGCGCCGACGCGCATTGTGCACCGGGAGACCCGACGATTTGTAGCGCGGCACCGCGACCATGACTGCAATGCGGCCACACGGCACGGTCCGCGGCATGGACCGGGATGCAAGCGTCGTCAGGGGTGAATGCCCGCCGACGGGACTGGCCGGACGACGTCTGGCGACGCTGGACGATGGCTGGCGTCGGTCGTATCGGTCACAATCATGCCCGGCACCCGGCGCCGCCGCACGGTGGCACCGGGCGAGTTCGTGCAGTTCCAGTTCGGCCAAGTAGGAGAATCCGGCGTGAGTGAAGATGTGCTCTATGAATCCTCGGCGGGTATCGCGACCATCACCATCAACCGACCCGAACGGCTCAACGCCCTCAACGAGGGGGTCATCGTCGGGCTGCAGGCTGCCTGGCGACGGTTGCAGAGCTCCGAGGACCGGGTCGCCATCCTGACCGCGGCCGGTGACCGAGCGTTCAGCGTGGGCGCCGACATCAAGGACCCACCCAAGGAGATGTGGCAGGGTGTGCCGAGCATCGGCGCGCCGGTCAGCAAGCCGGTGATCGCGGCGTTGCACGGCTGGTGCATCGGAGGTGCCTATGTGATCGTGCAGATGTGCGACCTGGTGGTCGCGGCGGACAACACGGTATTCAAGTATCCGGAGGCTCAGCTCGGTTTCACCGGCGGCTTGATTGCCGGCGCCGTTGCCCGGATCCCCCACAAGATCGCCATGGAGTTCATGCTACTCGGTGAGAACATCGATGCGCAGCGTGCTTACGAGGTCGGCATGGTGAACAAGGTCGTGCCTGTAGGCGAGCAGCTCGCCGAGGCACAACGCTACGCCCGGATTCTGGTCGACTCGGCGCCTCTGGTGGTGGAGACGCTGAAGAGCTTTGCCCTGCAGACGCTGAACAAGAGCCCGGCGGAGGCAGGCGCCCTGTCGCGTGAGCGCCTGTTGACCATCCGACAGAGCGCGGATGGCGCCGAGGGTGCCCAGGCCTTCAAGGAGAAGCGTACGCCGCGCTTTCAGGGTCGCTGAGCGCGGCCTCGAAGCCGTGACCGGAGCGGCCGAGACGGCGGCCTGCATCAGGCCGCCGTCGTCAATCAGCGCCTGAAGTCCGGTGTCCGAGGTCCAGCGCTTGAAGTCCCCGACATTGCGGACAGCGCATTGCGGACAGCGCATTGCGGACAGCCATGCTCAGCCCAGACCGGTACCTCCACCTGGCAACGCCGCCCGGAGCTCCCACAGGTGAATCCCGCAGGATTTCGATGAACACGTCCCCGCAGCGATGAGCCTGTTCCGGAAGTTCGCATCCGTGGGCGGCGCGACCGTGGCCAGCCGGGTGCTCGGTTTCGTGCGCGAGGCGATGATCGCCTCGATGCTCGGCGCCGGCCCGGTCGCGGACGCATTCTACGCCGCCTTTCGCTTTCCCAATCTGTTCCGGCGATTGTTCGCCGAGGGCGCGTTCAACGCGGCCTTCGTTCCACTGTTCGCCAAGCAGCTGGAAGCAGGCGGTGAGCCCGCAGCGCGCGGCTTCGCCGAGCAGGTGCTGTCGGTGCTGGTTCTGACCTTGCTGCTGCTCAGCGCCCTGGCGATGATCTTCATGCCGCAGCTGGTCGCGACCATCGTTGCGCCGCGCTTTGCCGACACCCCGGACAAGTTCGACCTGACCGTGTTCCTGGCACAGGTGATGTTTCCCTATCTGGCCGCGATGTCACTGGTCGCCATGCTGTCCGGCATCCTCAATGCATTCCGCAAATACTTCCTCGCTGCGCTGGCGCCCGTGTTGCTGAACGTCAGCATGATTGCGGCACTGTCGCTGGCAGCCCTGCTGGAGGTTGCGACGCCACGGCTCGGACAGGCGCTGGCCTTCAGCGTGACCCTGTCGGGTATCGCCCAGCTCGCCCTGCTCGCCTACGCTGTGCACCGGCACGGCTTCGGCATACGTCTGGCGCGCCCACGCTTGACTCCGGCGGTTCGCCACATGCTCTGGTTGGCATTGCCCGCGGCGTTGACCGGTGGCATCGTCCAGATCAACCTGCTGATCGGACAGATCATCGCCTCCGGGCAGGACGGCGCGATCGCAATCATCAACTACGCCGACCGCCTGCTGCAGTTGCCGCTCGGCGTCATCGGCATCGCCATCGGCGTGGTGTTGCTGCCCGAGCTGTCCAGGGCATTGGCCGCCAACGACCCGCGCGAGGCCAACCAGCTGCAAAACCGCAGTCTGGAATTCGGCATCGGCCTCACGCTTCCGGCCAGCGTCGGTCTGGCACTGCTACCCGAAGCCATCGTCGCCCTGGTGTTCGAACGCGGCGCCTTCGATCGGGAGACCACCCTACTGACCGCACGGACACTGCTGTTCTTCGCCGCCGGCCTCCCCGCCTTCGTCATGGTCAAGATATTCACCCCGGCTTTCTATGCCCACGAGGATATGCGGACACCAATGTGGTGCTCGAGCGCGGCGGTGCTGGTCAACGTCGTTGGCAGCCTGTTGCTGTTCCCGAGCCTTGGTGTGGTCGGCATCGCCATCGCGACCGCGCTGTCGGGCTGGTCCAACGCGCTGCTGCTCGGGGGAAGGCTGGCGCGCCTGGAGCTGCTCCAGCTCGAGACCCGTACCCGATGGCGATTGCTGTTGATCGTGTTTGCCAGCGCGATGATGGGGCTGGTGCTGTGGTTGGCCATGCAGACCTACAGCCCGTTGATGCTGGATGCATCGCTCCTGACTCGGATCCCTGTGGTGCTCGGGACGATCAGTGTGGCGGCGCTGGTCTACTTCGCGCTGGTCATTGCGACCGGCGCGATCGAGCGCCAACAGCTGCTACGGGTGCTGCGACGCAAGCGTGGCGGCGCGCGGGGCGAAGCCACGAAGGTAAGCGACGATCGGCAGGTTGGCTGATCGCTGGCTCGGCCTCAGACGCTGGCTGGGGCTGCTTTCTCACCGACCAGCCAACGCACCGTGTGACCGGTTTGCGCGCTGTCGTGCTCGGCACAGACGCGGCTCAGACAGGCAAAGGCCGAAACGATCTGCTCGTCGCACCGGAATGGTGGATTGACGATGAGCATGCCGCTGCCCTGCAGGCGCCCGGCCGTGCGCGGCGAGGCGAAGCGACACTCCGCGAGCAACAGCTTGGCGCAGCCCATGGCCAACAGGTCGCGGCGCAGAACGGAACCGATGCCCCGCTCGTCCAGCGGATACCAGAGGGCATAGACACCATGCGCGAAGCGTCGGAGCGCGCGGCGCAGCGCCTGGCACATGCGCCGGGGCTCATCACGCTGTTCATAGGCCGGGTCGATCAAGACCAGACCGCGTCGCTGGCCGGGCGGAAGGCTCGCCGCCAGCGCGGCATAGCCGTCCGTGTGCATGAGTGTGGTTCGCGCTCGACCGCCCAGGTGCGCACTCAGCACCGGGAAATCGGACGGGTGCAGCTCGCAAAGGAGCATGGCGTCCTGCGCACGCAGCAGGTCGGCGGCGATACGCGGTGAGCCCGGATAGTGTCCGGCCTGCAGATGCGGTCGCAACAGCTCGAGCAGACGACTGCACACGGGGTCCAGCTCCGCGGCGGCCTGGAGTCGAGCGATGCCACGCGCATGCTCCGCCAGCTTGCGGGCACGTGGTGCGTGCAGCGAGTATGTCCCGGCGCCGGCGTGGGTCTCCATGTACAGCAAGGGTGTCGGCTTGCGGCACATGGCCTCGAGCAACACCATCAAGACGGCGTGCTTGCTCACGTCGGCCGGGTTTCCGGCGTGGTAGGCGTGTCTGTAGCTGAGCATGACGTCGGGCTCCTGTTGCAGTGCTCACGAATCGTGGCCAGCATCGAATACGTCCGCCCGGTAGTACCACGAACGCCGCCACGTGCACCACGCCGGCGTCCTGTCAGCGGCGCACCTGCACCGTTCGTTCGTGATCGCGACGGGGATGGATGAGGTCGACGGCTGGCCGCGGTCGCGGCTGATTCGTGCGTCGAGCAGGCCGGCCGCGAGGTGGCGACCGATATGCGTGGAACCCGCCTTCAGCGAGCGTAGGTTTGGTCCAGGAGCGGCGACAGCTCCTTCAGCGCACGCCGATAGACGTGTCGTTTGAAGTAGATGACCTCCCGCGGCGGCACGCGCGGGCTCACCCACTTCCAATGGTCGAATTCAGGCTCCCCGGTCAGATCCAGCTGCACCGAATCCTCGGCACCGATCAGCTTGAGCAGGAACCAGACCTGCTTCTGACCGATGCAGACCGGCGTCGCATGCCGACGGATGTAGCGGCGCGGCAGACGATAGCGCAGCCAGCCACGAGTGGCCCCCATCATCTCCACATCCTCGCGACACAAGCCCAGCTCTTCGCGGAGCTCTCGATACATGGCCTCCTCGGGGGTCTCGTGCGCCTTGATGCCGCCCTGAGGAAATTGCCAGGCGTCCTGACCAATGCGCCGCGCCCACAAGACCTGTCGGTCGCGGTTACACAAGATGATGCCCACATTGGGCCTGAACCCGTCCATATCGATCATTGGCGTCGCTTGCAATGCGAATTGACGTTCCACGTAGTGTTCCACGAAGCGTACGTCCGAGCAAATTGTCAAGCCGGCAAAAGCGCGATCGGCGCACGCTGCGAATATATACCGTGGCGCGTACGTCACGAAACCGTCACCCGTTCAGGTCTGGCATGAACCCATTTCCCCGCGAGCAAGATATCGAAGAGCACGAGGGCGGGAGGCGGACAGGACTCGGACACGGATGGCGCGTGTCCACCGTCGCTGCCTTGAATGTCATATCCGGACCAGACCATGCCGTCTCAAGCCGGAAGTACCGGCGTCAGCAAGACCCGGAGCAAGAAATCGCCACATCCACGCGTTCGGCTCACGCGCGATTCAAGACCCTACACACCACATGCCCGATCCCGCCCCCGCGTCCGTAACCGCGATGGCCGGCACAGTTGGGGATGGGGCAACCTGGTGAAGCTCCAGCCCGGGACACCGCGTTAGGATCATCGCTGGTGCAAGTCGGGCAACGGCTCATGATCACGACCGCCATCTTCGATCTCGACAACACCTTGTTGGGAGACGACAGCGATTATCTTTGGGGCCACTATCTGGTCACCATCGGCGTCCTGGACGAGGCGTACGATCTTCAGAACCAGCGGTATCTCGAGGCGTATCGGAACGGCACGCTGGATGTGGACGAGTTCCTACAATTTCAATTGGCACCTCTGGCCCGTCATGCGCCAGGGCAGCTTTGCCAGTGGCGCGCCGCGTTCCTGGCCGAGTGTATCCGTCCGCTGCTACTACCGAAGGCGATGACCCTGGTGGAGGCACACAGGGTGATGGGCCACAATCTGCTGATTGCAACCGCCACCAACAGTTTCATCACCCGGCCCATCGTGGAGTATTTCGGCATCGACGCCTTGATTGCGACCGAGCCCGAGATGCTGAACGGCCGCTACACCGGCCGAGTCGACGGCATCCCCTGCATGGGTGAAGGCAAGCGACGCAAAGTCGAGGCCTGGCTCGCCGCCCGGGATCTGGATCCGGGTGCCTGCACCTTCTACTCCGACTCCCGCAACGACATGCCGCTCATGAAGGTAGTAGGTCGCCCGGTCGCCACCGATCCTGACGAGATGCTGCGTCGACATGCGTGGCAACACGGATGGCGGATCGTCAGCCTTCGATGAAGCCAACCGTTCCCGTGTCGATTCGAAAAAAAACCCCTCCAGGGAGGGGTTTTTTCCTGTACCCGGCGCTCTGAGCTGCCGGGCACTCGATACGCCGCTGGTCAGGCTGGCGGTGCCGTGACCATGCGCTTCTTCGCGGCTCGCTTCTTTGAGGCGACCTTCTTCTTCGCCGCACGCTTCTTCGAAGCGACCTTCTTCT
>JAGRHX010001166.1 GCA_020444775.1 Gammaproteobacteria bacterium | reverse complement strand
CGATTGGCCCTGAGTGCCGATTGGCCATCAATGCCGATTGGCCTCGAGTGCTGATTGGCCTCGAGTGCCGATTGGCCGTGAATGCCGATTGGCCTCGAGTGCTTCGAGTAATCGTGCGCCTGGATGACCTGCTCAGACGACGACCGGACGACCCGACGACCCGACGACCCGACGATGACCATGGACAACGCGCGGCCAAGCCAACTGCCACCAAGCGGGCGATCGAGCGGTGACTCGATCGACGTTGATTCCCGTGGCTCGGCCGCCGAGGCGGCCGCGGCGTTTCACCCTTGCGCGCAAGCCGAGCCGGGTCCGTCTGAGGCGGCGCGCGGCGACAAGCGGTCCGGCGGCGACCCGAGGTCGGGGCGCAGCTCCGCAGGTCCCTCACGCGGCGGCAGCTCGCGCAGGGATGCACATGGCCGCTCCGCCCTGCCACGCGGCAATCGTCTGCACTGGTTCACCATCGACGCCATTCTCGGTCGTGGGGGCTTTGGTATCACCTATCTCGCTCACGACGAGAATCTCGCCCAGCAGGTCGCGATCAAGGAGTACCTGCCCGGTGACATCGCCGAGCGCGCTGACGATCTGAGCGTGATACCGAGCACAGACGAAGCGCGCGAGAGCTACGCCTGGGGTCTACAGCGATTCATCGCCGAGGCCCGCACCCTGGCTCGTTTCAGGCACCCGAACATCGTACCCGTGAGAATGGTGTTCGAGGCCAACCAGACCGCCTACATGGTGATGGACTACGAGGCGGGTTCCACCCTGTCCAGCGTCATCACCCACTCCTGCATCGACAGCGAGGCACGCTTGCGCGCGCTGGTGGAGCCGTTGCTCTCGGGGCTGGCCGAGGTGCACAGGGCGGGCTTCATCCACCGTGACATCAAACCGGACAACATCATCCTGCGCCGCAACGCCAGCCCGGTGCTGATTGATTTCGGCGCCGCACGCGCCGCTCTCAAGGGCGAGACACGGGCACTGACGACGCTGGTCACGCCCCACTACGCACCGTTCGAGCAGTACTCGGCCAGCCAGGACCTGGACCGGCAGGGGCCGTGGACCGATATCTACGCCCTGTGTGCCACCCTGTACAGGATCATCATCGGCCGGTCGCCGGCCGATGCCATGAGTCGCGCCGATGCGGTGATTCGCGGTCAGGCCGATCCTTACGAGCCGCTGCTGGAGCTCGCGCCGCGGGGCTTCTCCAAGGCCCTGTGCAAGGCGGTGGATACCGGACTCGCCTTCCGGCCGGAGGATCGTCCGCAATCGATAGGCGCGCTGCGTGCGATGCTCCCGGACTGGCAGCAGGAATCGGACACCACACGCACCCTGGAGCTCGGCTTCAATACGCCGGTCTGGACCCAAGACGACACCTACACGCATACCGACACCATCTCCCAGGCGCCGGAGTTTCTCGACAGCGCCTTGCCCGGCGCGCCCACGCCCGCGCCCACCTCGGACCACACGACCCAGACCGGAGCATTCATACCCGCGGTGGGATCCACGCCCGCCACGCCCGGTTCGGCCGGTTCGGCCGGGCACGCTGCCGGCTTCGCGCGTCGTACCGCGCCAGCCTGGCGACTGGCCGCGGCGGTGGCGCTTTTCGGTATCGCCGTGCCGGTGACAGAGAAGGCCCTGAACCCAGCGGAACGCGATGCGCGACCGGCGGCGACAATCGCCCTGTTGGCGCTTCGTGATCCGAGCTTCGACGCGCCCTTGCTGATGCTACGGCCCGACGGGGATCCGAGCAGCGAGACCACCGGCGCAGGATCCGAGGGCGAAACCGGTAACGATGCGACCGCCGACGCCGCGGGCGCCGGCAAGCCAGGCCGACGGGTCCGCCAACAACGCCAGCCCGAGCTGCCGTTGGCCAGCATCGTGGGTGACCGCGACAATCTGGACGGTCGCTATGGCCGTGCCGATGGTGATTTCGAGCAACGGAACAAGGTGAACAATCCGTTGCAGGCGCTGGGCGAGTGGCTGGCTTCGATCCCCACCACCAAGGCGCTGCCCGACCGCAGATCCGAACGGCAGGTCCTGGAAGACTCCAACTAGGCGGTCCCTCACCGCTCTACAGGCCGACCGTGCCGCGCACGCGCCACGCCAGCCTGGAATTGTTGATGCACATCAACCGCGGCATCGCGGCATGCTCTTAGGCTGGTAGACCTACTCATTGCTCGCAGCAGCCAGCCCGGATCAGGCGCATGAGCGTTACCAGCGCGACCAGCACCAGAGCTTCCAGCAGAAATCCAGGACGCGTGCACGCGGTGCACGGCAACGTGGTCGATGTCCGTTTCGAGACCGGCCTGCCACCGCGCTTTCGCGCCCTCGACGCCGGCGAGCGCGACCGCTGCGTGCTCGAGGTGCAGGCGCACCTGGACAGCCACACCGCGCGCTGCATCGCATTGAGCCCGACCCGAGGCCTGCGTCGCGGCACCGAGGTCCACGACCGCGGCGGCATGCTCCAGGTCCCCGTCGGAGATGCTCTGCTCGGCCGCGTGATCGACGTGCTGGGCCGGCCGCTGGATCGAGCCGGCCCGATTCAGGCCCAACGCCACGAAGCGGTCCACAAAGCGCCCCTGGAACTGAGCCGTCGTGTTCCACGTCGCGAGATCTTCCAGACCGGCATCAAGGTCATCGATCTGCTCGCGCCAATCGAGAATGGTGGCAAGGCGGGTCTGTTCGGCGGCG
>JAGRHX010000073.1 GCA_020444775.1 Gammaproteobacteria bacterium | reverse complement strand
TGCAGACGCACAACTACAAAGTAGACCCCACCCCGACGCGAACCAAAGCATCTCCTTGACGCGATCATCGACATCAGAATCCTCCAACGCCTGACACCTCTCCCACGCCCGACAGCCTTTTCTACGCAGATTCAACCTCGTAGGCCAGACGCCTGTAAAACACCCAAACACTGACGCCAACAACCGCGTCAGATCAACCCGCTCTGGCAAGCACCAGTCTCGGCCAGGTCAACTCACGCGGACGCCAGAACAGGCGACTGCGCCTTGAGACCAGCTCCAACCCATGATACTGTACATACATACAGCTCACCAGATCCAAACCCGAAGATGCCCAAGGAATCCCCCTTCATGGAAGAAGTGCGAGCGGCCATTCGCGTCCGTCATTACAGCATCCGCACGGAACAGAGCTACCTGCACTGGGTGAAGCAATACATTCTGTTCCACGGCAAGCGCCACCCGAAGGCTCTGGGTGAGCAGGATGTTGCGGCGTTCCTCACCTGGCTGGCGGTCGAGCGCGGTGTGGCTCCGGCCACGCAGAACATTGCGTTCAACGCACTGGTGTTCATGTACTCGAACGTGCTACGCGAGCCCCTGCAGCAGATCCAGGGCATCGTTCGGGCGAAGCGTAAGGAGCGGGTGCCGGTCGTGCTGACCCAGGCGGAGGTCGGCAGGCTGCTCCAATTCATCGAAGGTACGAGCTGGCTGATCGCCTGTCTGCAGTACGGTTCGGGGCTGCGGCTGATGGAAAGCGTTCGCCTGCGCGTGAAGGATCTGGACTTCGAGCACCGGGCCATCCTGGTCCACAGCGGCAAAGGCGACAAGGATCGGGTCGTCACCTTGCCCGATGAGCTCATCGTGCCGCTCGAGCGGCATCTGGGTGCACGTAGGACTCAATACGACCGCGATCTTGCGAGCGGCAACGGCGGCGTCTTCCTGCCATTCGCGCTCGAACGCAAGTATCCGAATGCCGGACGTGAGTGGGGCTGGCAGTATGTCTTTGCTGCGAATCGGCTGAGCGTGGATCCAAGAAGCGGTCAACGGCGCCGGCATCATTTCGACCAGCAGGCAGTGCAGCGGGCTGTCAGACGCGCGGTCCGGCTTGCGAACATCCACAAGCCAGCGAGTTGTCATACGTTACGGCACTCCTTCGCCACGCACCTCCTCGAGCGGGGCGCCGACATCAGGACCGTGCAGGAGCAGCTCGGCCATTCGGATGTCAGGACGACACAGATCTACACGCATGTCATCAAGCGCAGCGGTATGGCCGTACGAAGTCCGCTGACCCAGATATTCCAGATTGCGCCGCCTGATCCGACCCCAGGTTCTGAAGCTGGGCCGAGCGAGACTGCCGATGGCAGCTGAGGCGCTTGGATGATGACAGGTCTCGGACCACGAGCACGCTCGGGCAACGAGCAGGACTGGCCGGGCCCGAAGTGGTAGTCCCTGATGAGCCCATCACGCGGATGTTGCAAGGCGGCTTGGACCCTGCTCACGCCCACGGCCCCTTCCCCGCAATCACGAACTGCAGGCGTAGACGACCCACAAGAGTAAGGAATTGAAAGGCGCGGTTGGCCGGCCAGAGTCAGCGCTCCCCAGGGCGCAGGCACGCTACCGCCCTCATGTGTCCGGATCCTCGGAACACATGTGCGCGGCTCGGCCGCGTCATCCCTGCCATGACCCACCAGCTCTGTCCGCGCTCGTTCATCCGACGCGGAAAATCAATCACAAGCTATGGGTCATGAGGCCAATCAGTTTCCTGCCGCTCGGCACGCTACCGCCATCACACGTCCTGTTCGAAGGTCCGCGCGTGTGCGGCCACAACCGCATGCTCTGGATTGCGTGCCAGCTCATCGAACAAGTGTCTGTGCAGGCGCCCGCCCGATAGCCAACCAGCCGGGTCAGCATCGCCGCAGGCTTTCAAGGCCATGGCGTCCGCTCACCTCAGGCAGGAGGCAGTGTAGAAACTATTGGTTTCATCCGCCGGGTGCAATGATTTTTTGCACACACCCGTAAGTCCTGGCTCGGCTTCCGGCCGGACGACCTCGGTTAGGCCGAACCCGGCCCCGTCGCTCGCGGGTCTAGGCACTGAAAGGCCCTGCCGACGTCCGCGATGTAGCGACGCGCCCCGTGTGCACCCCTGTGCGGACGCTTCATCCACGAAGATGGCCAACGCCGCTCGAACGGCGCCGTTCACCGGGCGCTTCCCGCCATCAGGCTGCCAGCGGCACCTCGCCGACCACGGTTGCCCGGCGCATGTGCCGGCGATGACCGTGGTAGTCATTCAAGGCGTTGTGCTGACAACAGCGGTTGTCCCACATCGTCACCGTGCCGGGTGCCCATTGCACCCTGCAAGTCAGCTCCGGCCGGGTCGCATGTCTGTTCAGCTGTTCCAGCAAGGGCGCCGATTCCACCTCCGTCCAACCCTCGATACCGACCGTGTAGGTCGGGTTGCAGAACAGCGACCGTCGACCGGTCACCGGATGAACCCGTATCAGCGGGTGCACGTGCCGCTCATAGGCGGAATCATCCGCGACCACGGTCATGCCGAGTCGAGGCTTGCGCGCGACTGCGTCGTGGCTGTACGAGCGGACCGGACTGTGCACTGCATTGAGTCCATCGAGCATCTCCCGCATACCCGCCGACAGCGTCTCGTAGGCGAGGCACTGGTTGCTGAACAGCGTGTCGCCCCCGCTCGGCGGGACCTCGATGGCTTGCAGGATGGTGCCCGCGGGCGGCCGGGTCTTGAAGCTGAAATCCGAATGCCATCCGCCACCGAAATTCACGCGATCGTCGGCTTCCTTGACGATCTCGAGGATTTCCG
>JAGRHX010001165.1 GCA_020444775.1 Gammaproteobacteria bacterium | reverse complement strand
TGGCTCATGTTGGCCAGGAACTCGGTCTTGGCACGATTCGCGGCCTGCGCGTCATTGACCGACTCGTTGAGTCGGTCGATGTGACGCTGGATATCGGTCTCCTTGCTCTGCAGCGTCTCGGCCATCTGGTTGAAGGCCTCCTGTAGTCGTCCGATCGGGTCACGATGTCGAACCGGTAGACGATGTCCGAGCTGGCCCGCGGTGAAGGCTCGGGCTCCGGCGTGCAAGGTTTCGAGTCGCTTGCTCAGGCGGCGGCCGAGCATGTAGGAGACCAATACCGCCAGTATCAGGCCGACGATCCCCAGCCGTACGATCAGCACGCGCTTGCTCTTCAGTCGGCTCGTCACGGCGTCCTGCTCGCGGTTCAGGTCTTCGCTCAGTAGTGTGTCCAGCAGCTGCAGGGCGGTCCGTGAGCGTCCCAGCTCGATGGACGCGGCACGCAGTGTCGCGTCCAGACCGTCGTCGTCATGGCCTGCGTCCAGCTCGTCGACGAGCACGTACAACGCGCCCCTGAATCGTGTCAGCGCATTGCGCATGCTCTGAATCGAGGTCATCGACAGGGTATTGTCGGGACTGGCGGGAAAACCGTCGAGTAACACGATTGCGCGGTCTACGGGCACGATGGCCAGGTCGGGATCGAGCCTGCTCCGGTTCGCGTACATGTCTATCTCGAGCTCCGCAGCCACGGTGATCTCACTGATCGTGGCGCGCAGGGGGCCAAGACCCGGGAGCTCGCGTGACGAGTCCTTCAAGCGGTCGAGAATCCGTCCCAGGTTGGCGCGGAGTCGAGCGAGCAGGGCCTGCGAGCTCTCGCCGCCGGGTGCTGCACGTTCCTCGTCCAGATACTCCCCGAACAGCACGTAGCACGCTCGGGCCAGCGACCCGATACCGTCGCTGGTGGCTGTGCGGATATCCAGCTCGCGACCGTGCCCCACCAACCGGGTGAGCAGCGCTTGGATGTCCTCGGGCGACTGTCGGCGATAAAGACGCAGGCTCTCAAAGCCGAGCTCGGCGGTGCTCAGCAGCTGGTTGATCTCGGTGAGTCCGTGAGTTGCCCGATCGGTGATCAGCGAGACGCGCTCGATGCCGTGTAGCGTGTCATCGCTCAGCCGCACACCGATGCCGACCACCACCAGCAGGATCGCCAACAGCGCCAGCAGACCGAGGTTCTTGAAGATGGAGAATGACATCGGCGGCGTGGCGCGTGAATCAGTGGTCGAAGACCAGCGTCAGGGACTCTCCGACCTCACCAGCGCCGAAGTCGGGTGTCCGCAGGGTCGCATCGGACTTGCGACCCGCTATCTCGTGACGCGAGATGCCGAACTGGTAGCGCCGGCCCGGCTCGAACTGCACGTCATCGTGATGCGCCGTGCGCAGGGCACGGCCCAGCTCGATGGTCCATCGACCGTCCTGCCACAGGCCCTTGGCGCGCACGTCGGCGCGGCTGAGCGTCGGCTTTCGATGGGTGTAGCGTGACATCAGCTCGCGCTCGAACTCGGCATGCACGAGCATCTCGTAAGCGGGCTCTCCGTCGTCACCGTCACGCAGCAGGTAGAAGCGGCGGCCGCTGTGTGAGAGCAGCCTGGTGGCGCGACCGACCGGAGCGTTCGTGTACACCTGATACTTGTCATCGGCGTATCCGACCGGATCGGTGCGGAGCGCCTTCCAGTACCAGATGTCGGCTTTGTAGGGGTGATCGGCGGCCAGACTCAGGTCGATGGGATCGGGCTCCATGCTCCACTTGAACACGAAGGTGTCCTCGCGCTCCGGGCCGCTGCGATAGCGTTTCTGCTCGGGGTCCCAGTGCATGGTCTTGTGCTCGCGACTCTCGTCCGGGTCGGCGTAGCTGACCAGGAAGAAGATCGCCTGCGACGAGTACAGACAGCGCAGCTCGACGTCGACAGCGGAAACCGCGTCACGTGTCACCACGGCCTTGGGCCGTGACCAGCTCGACTCGCTGGCGACACCATCGATGGCCGGTGGCTGGCTCACGTGCAGGCAGCGCATCTGCTGGTCGGCCCGTAGCGGGGCGCAACCCATGCAGATGATCACCGACAGGATACGCGGTAGCAGCCGGGCCGGGCGCTGCCGCGCGCGCCACCGCGCACGGCCCTCCAGCGCCCTGCGGCCAACCATTCGTGTCAGAATTCCCCGCGTGACTCTGCCCATTGCTCTTCATCTGATCGCGCCGCCCTGTGCAGGCAGGTTGTCGAGAGCTTGTGACGATCTCTTTAGGAAATCCCCCGCACCAACTGCCGTTGTGCGGGGCTTTCGTGCCTGCCTGCGCTGTCCGTCGCAGGTTCCGATGGCCGCACGCTCGCGCGGCCGAACGTGATCGCGATTCGTTCGGCCGACCGTCGCCCATCCGAAGCCGAACAGCCGAACAGCCGAATAGAGGAGTGTCCCATGGACCTTGGAATCTTCATGATGCCCCTGCATCGCGCCGACAAGCCGTGGAAGCAGGCCCTGGAAGAGGACCGCGAGCTGGTCTTGCTGTGCGAGGAGCTGGCGTTCTCCGAGGTCTGGATAGGCGAGCACTTCACGACCCGCGCCGAGGGTATTCCGTCGGCCATGATGTTCCTGGCCACGGTCATCGCCCAGACCCGGCGCATCCGCTTCGGCACCGGGGTGGTGAATCTGCCGCATCACCATCCAGCCATGGTCGCCGCCGAGGCCGCCATGTTCGACCAGCTCAGCGATGGCCGTTTGATGCTGGGTATCGGTCCGGGCGGTCTGGTCAGCGACGCCGAGATGTTCGGCCACGAGGACGTCCCCGAGCGGGTCGCCATGACCCTGGAAGCGGTCGACATGATGCTGCAGCTGTGGCAACAGCATGCGCCGCTGAAGATCGAGGGCCGCTACTACAACGCGACGCTGGAGAACAACATCTGGCCGGCGCACGGTATCGGTACCCTGTGTCATCCCTTACAGCAGCCGCATCCGCCGCTGGCGATGGCCATGGTCAGTCCGGGTGGGCGTACCGCCGAGATCATCGCCGAGCGGGATTTCATCCCGATCTCGTCCAATTTCGTGCCGCTCGAGCACGTCGAGGCGCAGTGGCAGTGCTACAGCGAGACGCGGCAGCGGCTCGGCAAGCCGGTGGATCGTGATCTCTGGCGGGTCGGGCGCAACATCCTGGTCACCGATAGCGATGCCCGTGCCGCCGACATCGTCGACGATCCGGACAGCGTCTTCGCCCATTACTTCCGCTATCTGCGCGGCACCCGCCGTATCCAGGAGCTGTGGGACCTGCGCGACGCGGGTCCGCAGGTGCTCAATCCAATCCTCGAGGTGGACAAGGCCATCGAGGACTGCGTGATTGCCGGTAGCGTGGAAACGGTGACGGCACGCCTCATCGAGGTTGTCGAGCGGCTCGGTCCGTTTGGCACGTTGCTGTGCATCGGGCATGACAACGACGCCGCGACCCCGGAGCTGTGGCCGGACTCGATGCGCCGGCTGGCACGCGAGGTGATGCCACGTGTTCGCCAGCATGCGGCCAGCCTGGCTGCCTGAGCGTTCTTCCCGGCGGCCAGGGGCGGCCAGGGGCGG
>JAGRHX010001164.1 GCA_020444775.1 Gammaproteobacteria bacterium | reverse complement strand
TTGGCGAGATAGTCGTCGGCGCCGATCGAGAAGCCGTGCACCTTGTCGTCCAGCCTGTCCAAGGCCGATAACATCAGCACCGGCGTATGCACGTCACGCGCCCGAAGCTGTCTGCACAGCTCGCGGCCGTCCATCCCGGGTAGCAACAGATCCAGGATGATCACGTCTATATCAGAGCTCTCGGCCATGCTCAGGCCCTGCAGGCCATCATCGGCGTGCTGGACCAAAAACCCTTCCGCGCGCAGACCACGCTGCAGGAAGCGGGCTATGTGTGGGTCATCCTCGACTAGAAGAATGTGCATTCGCGGCGATTCCTGATTCGTTTGAATGATCGAGCGGAATTCCGAGCTCGAAGATCGTAGGTCCGTCCGGCGCGCTGCGCAGCTCCAAGGTCCCGCCATGTGCCCTGACGATGGCCGCGGCGATCGCAAGTCCCAGTCCGCTGCCGCCCGGCCAACGTCGCTTCGCGTCCTGGCTGCGATAGAAGCGGGAGAAGATCAAGGCCCGCTCGTCCTCGGAGATACCCTTGCCCTGGTTGCGTACGGCCACCCTCAGCATGTCCCGCGCCTGGTAGACGCAGACGTCGACCGTCGACTCGGCTGGCGAATAGCGCAGCGCGTTGTCCAGCAGGATGACCAGTGCCTGGATCAACCTGCCGGAGTCCACGCGTACCGCCCGTTCAGCGCAGCGTATGTTCAGCGCGATGCGCTCCACGCCGCTCAGGCGGGCTTCCTCGCCGTGCATGCTCAGCTCCAGCGAAGCCGCGACCCGTACTGCCTCGCGCACCATTGGCACGACGTCGATCACCTCGGACCGCAGCCGGGGTGGGCTGGTCTCGTTGCGCCCCAGCTCCAGCAGATCGTCGACGATACGGGACAGCTTGCCGGCCAGTGACAGGATCTGCTCCATGCTCTCCCGATACTCGGGCGACAGATCCTTGAGCGTACGCAAGCTGATCTCCGCCTCACCCTTGATGGCGGTCAGCGGGGTACGCAGCTCGTGACTGATGTCGGCAAGCAGATTTGCACGCGTCGACTCCAAACTATCGAGCTCGTGTCTGATCGATTCCTGACGAAGCCGCTCCTGGCGAATCAGTGCCTGTGCCTGCACCCGGCTTCGGGCCAGCTCCGCGAACAGTCGATTGGTCGCGGCGATCATCCGGCGCAGCTCCAGCGGCCCCGTGACCGGTACCCCACCGAGCTCATTGGCGTCCAAACGTTGCTCGACATCGACCGTGAGCGACCGCCAACGGCGCAGGATCGACCACAGCAATGCGCTCAACGCCAGGGCCAGACAGACCAGCAGCAGGGCCAGCCACGGACTCAGTCTTCGCCCCTGTTCGAAACGCTTGGCGAAGGCCTGCTCGGCCCGATCCAGCTCACGCAGCTCGTCGGAGATGGACTGGGAGAGCAGGTCCCAGAACTCGCCGAGCTGGCGCGCGATCTCGGGCTGCTGCAGCACCGCCTGACGCGCCTGCACGTCTTCGACCGACAACACCCCGCCCGGCGCCGCCTCGTGCAACGCGGCGCTGACCGCGAGACCGAGCTGACGCAAGCGTTCGTCACGCGCGACGCCGTCGATCTCACGCCGGAAGTCGGATTCGTCGGTCGCTGCCCAGACCTCGTCGGCGTGCGCACTGAAAAGACCGGCCAGCGCCGAATCCAGCGTCTTCACCGTTTCCGGGCAGACTGTAGTCTGCGACCGTTCATTGGCGACGCAGTACTCGCCCGTGCCGGTAAAGCGCAGGGCCGCCGCGGCGAACAGCTCCTGATAGAGGCTCAGCATACGCGCCGCGGAGCTCTCGCGGCGGGCTTGCTGCACCAGCCCGTTCTCGGTCCAGTAGCCGACACCGATGAGCCCGACCAGACACAGCAGGAACGCCGTCACGAGCAACAGCGCTCGTGTACGCAGGGCGCTCGTACCGTGGGTTTGCGAATCGAGCTGGGACATCGGGCAGGAAGCTCGCGATATGATGCATTGAGCGGTGGTTTCCCCGAGGCCAGGCTGGTGACATCGGGATCGGGACGTCGGGCTCGGGACGTCGGGCTCGGGACGTCGGGCGCGAGCACGCAAACCGCCCGCATCCCTCACTGGATTATGGTCAGGGTACCCGGCATCCGCAACGACCCGGCTCCAGGCACGCAGGCGCCCACGCCACTTGTAGACAACCGACCGCTCACGATCGACGCCTCAGGCGAGCGCGTCGCCACCTTGGATTGAGTCGCTACATCATTGTCTGACAGGCGAGGTCGGGAAGCGCGCGCCGTGGGCATCGATTCATGTCAGGAACAGGTCACGAAGGACCTGCAAGCGAGCGCGCACGACGAGCCGGCAGGCGCTACGGGCGAGCCGAACGGCGCTCACGCAGCAGTTTCTGCTCACGCCAGAAGATGAACAGACCACTGCCTATCACCAGCACCACGCCGGCCACCGAGCCCCCGGACGGGATGTCCTGCCACAACAGATAGCCGAACAGGATCGCCCATACGTAACTGGTGTACTTGAACGGCACCACCAGGCCGACCTCCGCCACCCGTAGCGATTCGATCAGGCAATACTGCCCGGCGCCCATGAGGAAACCCGAAGCGGCGAACAGCGCGAGCTGAGCGGCGCTGGGCCAGATCCAGGCGGGCGCCGCCTCGAGCAGCCCCAGTGGCAGGGTCAGGGCACCGATCAGCACCGTGGCGAGCGTGGACACGCCGAGAGTCGCGTTCGAATGATCGGACAGGCTCATCCGCCGGGTGAGGATGTCGCGCAAGGCGCCGCCCAACGCCGTCACCAGCGGTAGCAGGGTCACCCACTGGAAGCCACCGCCACCCGGCCGGACGATGAGCAGGATGCCGAGGAAACCGATACCGGTCGCGGTCCAGCGTCGCCAGCCGATGCGCTCGCCGAGCAATGGCCCGGCCAGCGCGACCGAGAACAACGGACCCGCGAAGACGATACCGATGACGTCCGCCAGCGGCAGATAACGGATCGCGGTGGTGAAGCTGACGGTCGTCAGGATCACCAGGAAGGCACGCTGGCACTGGCTGCGCCAGTGCCGCACCCGCAGACTGCCGAGGCCGCCGAAGGCGAGCGCGAACAGCACCAGGAACAACAAGGTGAACAGGCCACGCACGCTGATCGCCTCGCCCACCGAGTACTGCGTGCGCAACCACTTCATGATGGTGTCGCTGGTGGTGAAGAACACGCCCGCCATCACCACCAGGCCGATGCCACGCAGCGGCGCCGTCGAGGTCGCCAGAGCCGCGTCGACGACGCGTCGGTGCTTGAATTGTGCGCGGGGTAGCCCCAATCGCTTCGGGAACATCGTAGGATCCGCGGCTTCGATCAGGATTGCCGGGTCTCCGGGCAGTGCGTGAACGCGACGGGCCGGGATGACGGGTCCAGATCGTTGCGAAGCCGCCGGCGCGACGCCGGCGCGAACTGCATGGCTGGACGACGCGGCAGAGCATAACAGGAGCTCGTGTGGCAGATAGCGAATTTCGCCCGGGTCAACGCTGGGTGAGCAACACCGAATCCGAACTGGGTCTGGGACTGGTCGAAAGCAACGAGCTGCGCAGGGTCACCCTGAGCTTTCCGGTGATCGGAGAGAGCCGGACCTACGCCCGCGACAATGCGCCACTGACCCGGGTGGTCTTCGGCCCGGGCGACGAGATCAAGGACCGGCACGGCGTGCAGCTCACCATCACCGAACGCGCCGAGAAGAACGGCTGCTACATCTATCTGGGCGTCGACCAGGACGGCCAGGACAGCGCCGTGCACGAGATCGATCTGGACAGCTCGATCCAGTTCAGCAAGCCCCAGGATCGCTTGTTCGCCGGCCAGATCGACAGCAACCGCAGCTTCGAGCTGCGCATCGACACGCTGGAGCACCGCCACGCCCATCAGACCTCGCCCGCCTACGGACTGCTGGGTCCGCGCGTGCAGCTCCTGCCCCATCAGCTCTACATCGCCGACCAGGCGTCCCGACAGCCGGCGCCGCGCCTGCTGCTCGCCGACGAGGTCGGGCTGGGCAAGACCATCGAGGCCGGTCTCATCGTGCACCGCCAGCTGGTCAACCAGCAGGCCCAGCGGGTGCTGGTGCTGGTACCGGAGAGTCTGTTGCACCAGTGGCTGGTGGAGATGCTCAGACGTTTCAACCTGAGCTTCAGCTTGCTGGACCAGAGCCGCTGCACGGAGCTGGTCGAGGAGGGACATGGCAACCCGTTCCTCAGCGCGCAGCTCGTGCTCAGCCCCGTCGAGCTGCTCGGCGCCGACCCCATCCATCGGCAACAGGCGCTGGAAGCCGGCTTCGATCTGCTGGTGGTGGACGAGGCGCATCGTCTGAGCCTGGAGCCGGCCAAGGGCGACGGCGGCTCCGCCGGTGACAGCCTCTACCGCGCGGTACAGACGTTGGCGGCCAACACCCCGGGCGTGCTGCTCCTGACCGCCACGCCGGAACAGTTCGGCGAGGCCGGTCACTGGGCCCGACTGCATCTGCTCGATCCGCACCGCTATCCGGACCTGTGCAGTTATCACGCCGAGCACGAGGGCTACCAGGCGGTCAACGAGCTCATCGCTGCGCTGCTCGAACATGACCCGGAGCAGCCGCTGCCGGACGAGCTGCAGACCCGGGTCAACGCGCTGCTGGACGACGGCACCGATCCGCCGCCGACAACGGCGATCGACGCAGAGCACGCACCGGGCAAGGACGATCGGCAACGCCAGCAGCTCATCGATCGCCTGCTCGATCGACATGGCACCGGCCGGGCGCTGTTTCGCAACACACGCGACGCGGTGCAGGGCTTTCCGGAGCGGCGCCTGCAGGCACATCCACTGCCCGCCTCGGGGCGCGCCAGCAGCCATGAACGACCGCCGTCCGACGCGAGCAACGACGACCCGCTCATGGAGCATCTGCTCTGCGCGGAGCTCCAGATCGGTGAACGCTGGCTGAGCATCGACCCCAGGGTCGAATGGCTGAGCAACTGGCTGGCGGATTCGGGCGTGGAGAAGGCGCTGGTCATCTGCAAGCGGGCCGAGACGGCACGGGCGCTGGAGGAGCACCTGCGCACCCGCCAGGGCGTGCGCTCGGCGCTGTTCAACGAGCAGATGAGCCTCATCGCCCGGGATCGCGCCGCCGCGTATTTCGCCGAGCCCGAGGACGGCGCGCAGGTCCTGGTCTGCTCTGAGATTGGATCGGAGGGTCGCAACTTCCAGTTCGCCCACAATGTCGTGCTGTTCGATCTGCCCTTCGACCCGGACCTGCTCGAGCAGCGTATCGGCCGGCTGGACCGTATCGGCCAGCGCGAGACGGTCCTTGTCCACGTGCCCTACGAGGCCGACAGCGCTCAGTCGATACTACTGCGCTTCTATCACGAGGGCCTGAACGCCTTCGAGCGTACCTGCGCCGCGGGCCCCCTGGTCTTCAAGGAGACCCGTTCGGAGCTGCTCGGGCTGCTTTGTGACGGGGCCGAGCCAGGCGCTCTGGATCCGTTCCTCGAACGCTGCCGGCGTCTGACCGATGATTCCATGGCCCTGCTGAGGAGAGGTCGCGACCGCTTGCTGGAGCTCAATTCCTGTCGAGAGCCCCAGGCCACCCGCCTGGTGCACAGCGTCGCGGAAGCGGAGCGGCGCATCGAGCTGGTCGACTTCATGGAACGGATGTTCGACTGCCTGGGCGTCAATCAACAGTCACAGGGCTATAGCGTGGTGCTGCAACCGGGCGAGCACATGCTCTGCAGCGGGCTGCCGGGGCTCGCCGGCGAAGCCGTGAGCGCGACCTACTCCCGCGACCAGGCGCTGTCACGCGAGGACATGCTGTTCCTGAGCTGGGAGCATCCGATGGTCACCGGCGCCATGGACGTGATTCAAAGCGGCGGCATCGGCAACACCGCGCTGTGCACCTTGAAGGACAGCGGCCTCGCGGCCGGCACCTTGCTGGTGGAGACCATATTCACCGCCCACTGTCCCGCCGCCCGTGCCCTGCAGGTGCATCGTTTCCTGCCGCAGGCCTGCACCCGCATCGTGCTCGACGCCAACGGCGTCGACCGCAGCGCCACCCTGACCCGGGCACAGATGCCGGCACTGGTCCAGAACGTGCCGCAGAAGACCGCACGCGAGGTGGTCAAACGCGCGCGCAAGGCCATCACCATCCTCGTCGAGCGGGCGCGCGCCAAGGCCGAGCAGCAACAGTCCGCGGTGATCGAAGCGGCGCTCGCCAACGCCACCGCCTGGTACGACGAGGAGCAATCACGCGCACGCGCCTTGCGCGATGCCGATCCGGCGCAGATCCAGGCGCACCTGCAAACGCTGGCGGAGGACCGCGCCAGGCTGAACACCGTGCTCGGTCAGACCCAGCTTCGACTCGATGCCATCCGGGTGGCGCTCGCGGTCTGAGCGGGCAGCGGTCAATCGGCGACCAGCACCGCCTTGCCGATGACCTCGCGGGCGGCCACCACCTCGAAGGCCGCCGCCACCGACTCGAAGGCGAAGCGGTGCGAGATGTGCGGGCGCAGCTCGCCGGCCGCGGCGTGGGCCAGCAGATCGCGCATGTTGGCATCGCGAATGGCGGGATTGCGGCGCCCGAACTCGCCCGCACGTATGCCGATCACGCTGGCGCCCTTGATGAGCAGATGATTGGTCCTGGCTCGCGCAGGCTCTCCCCCGACGAAACCGATGACCAGGATCCGCGCGCCCCAGGCCAGACAGCGAATGCTCTCGTCGAACACCTCGGCACCGACCGGATCCAGGACCACGTCGACGCCGCGGCCGTCGGTGATCCGTTTGACCTCGTCGCGAAAGCCCTGGCCGTCAAGGCGGATCACGTGCTCGGCGCCCTGCGCCCGGACCACCGCCAGCTTGTCGTCCCGCCCGCCGGTGGCGATCACCCGCGCGCCACGCAGCCGCGCCACCTGCACCGCGGCGAGACCAACCCCGCCGGTCGCGGCATGCACCAGCACCCACTCACCGGGCTGGACCGCGGCACGCTGCACCAGTGAGTGCCAGGCCGTGTAGTGCGCGGAGCGGAACACGGCCGCGGCGGGCAGATCCAGGGCGTCGGGAACCGGCCAGACCTGCTCGACCGGCACGTTGACGAGCTCGGCGAAGGCGCCCGGACGATGCGCGGTCATGACCCGGTCCCCGACCACGAGGCCGGTGACACCCGGACCGATCGCGCTGATCACGCCCGCGGCCTCCATGCCCGGCACGAAAGGCGGATCGGGCTTGAGCTGATAGCCACCACGGACCATCAGCACGTCCACGTAGTTGACGCCCCAGGCCCGGGCCTCGACCTGCACCTGACCGGCAGCGGGTGGCGGCACCGGCAGCGAGCGGATCTCGAGCACCTCGGGGCCACCCAGCGCCGTGGCGACCACCGCCCGGGTCTGGCGTGTCGGGCTCACCGCCGCGCCATCGTCAAAGACGACCGGGGCCAACGACGACCGGGCGGTCGTCGTCGACACGGCCCGGCATCCAGCCCGGCGCGCAGCTCAATGGGCAATCTGTTTCTCCACCGTCGAGATCACGCCGTCCAGCCGATCGACCAGGTCGTCGATCTCCTGGCGGCTCACCACCAGTGGCGGCGCGATCGCGATCGTGTCCCCGGCCCGGGTCAGCAGTCCGTGGGCGCGGACGATGGCCGGCATCCGCCCGGCCAGGTCGTCTTCCGGCGTGAACCGGACCCCGGCCTCGGGGTCGCGCATCAGCATCACCTGCCGCATCAGGCCGATACCGCGGGTCCCGGCCGCAATCCGGTGGCGTGAGACCAGCGCCTCCAGCTGCTCGCCCAGGTAGTCGCCGACCACACGTGAGTTCTCGACCAGGTTCTCGCGCTCGAGGATGTCGATATTGGCGAGCGAGACCGCGCAGGACACCGGGTGCGCACCAAAGGTCGAGCCGCCGACGAAGGCCTGCGCCTTGCCGCCTTCGAAGGCCGAGGCAATCCTGTCCGAGGCGATGACACCGGCGATCGGCAGATAGCCCGAGGAGATCTGCTTGGCCATGGTCATGATGTCGGGCTCCAGCCCGAAGTGCTCGCAGGCGAACCAGCGACCGGTACGTCCGAAGCCGTTGATGACCTCGTCGGCGATCAGCACGATCTCGTACTTGTCGCAGATCTCGCGGATCCGTTCCCAGTAACGTGTCGACGGCACGAAGCAGCCATTGGCCGTCGAGATCGGCTCGGCGATGAACGCGGCGATCGTCTCCGGGCGCTGGAACTTGATGGTCTCCTCGACGAAGTCGGCCCAGAACACGTCATCGAGCCCGGTGCGCGCGTTATTCAGCTCGCCGAAGCCATTGGTGTTGGGCACCTGGATCACACCCGGCAGCAGCGGCTCGAATGGCGCCCGGTTGATCATCGCGCCGCCGTTCACCGACAGTGCCCCATGGGTCATGCCGTGGTAGGAGCCCATTCGCGAGATGATCTTGTAGCGGCCGCGCGCGCCGCGGTTGTACTGGTACTGCTTGGCCATGCGGATGGCCGTCTCGACCGCCTCCGCCCCGGTGTTGACGAAGTAGGTGCGGGTCAGCGAGCCCGGCGTCAGGGCCGCCAGTCGGGTCGCCAGATCGACCGCCGGCTCGGTGGCATAGGCAAACGGATTCGCGTACGGCAACGACAGCATCTGCTTGCGCGCCACCTCGGCCAGCTCGCTGCGACCGTGACCGGCGGCAACCACCCACAGACCGGACATCGCGTCGATGTAGCGTTGCCCCTTGATGTCGGTCAGCCAGACACCCTCGCCCGACTCGACCACCGTGTACTCGCCTTCCTTGCGCAGGTCGTTGACCTGCTGGGTGTGAATCCACAGGTGTTCGAGGCCTCGATCGATGTAGTCCTGGATGCGTCCAGGGTCATTGCTGCCCGTGGCCGCCGCCGTCTGGCCGGGTGAGCCCGTGCCGGGTCTTGTCACTGTCACCATCTGATTCCCGTCCCGACGGTCCGCGACCGTCTGTGAGTTGTGCGACGGTCCACCACCGTCGGTTTGCTAAGGAAACGCTGATTTATCAGCGTTT
>JAGRHX010001163.1 GCA_020444775.1 Gammaproteobacteria bacterium | reverse complement strand
ACTCCTTCGATAACTCCTTCGATAGAAGATGCGGAAGTCATTCCAGGGTATCGGCGTTTTGGAGGTGTGTTTCAGCAACCGGCCCACGGCATTCGAGCAAAAAGATGTAAAAAATGCGGACGACTCGCATGAGCAGCGACCGACCCGATTGGGGCAGCGTGATGCCCCCAGACGAGGGATTCCTGGCAAGAACGACAGCCGAGCCCGCGATCGCGCCGGACATCCCGATTGTCGACACCCACGTGCACCTGTGGCGTCTGTTCGCGGACTCGCCCTACTTCGTGCCGGAGCTCGCGACCGATATCGCCGAGTCGGGTCACACCGTCATCAGCACGGTCTACGTGGAGTGCAATGCCTTCTATCGCGCGCTGGGACCTGCTCACCTGAAAGCGGTGGGCGAGACCGAGCACGCTGTGGGTCAGGCCGCGATCGCGGCGAGCGGGATCTACACCTCGGCTCGGATTGCCGAGGCCATCGTCGGCTTTGCGGATCTCAGACTCGGCGATCGCGTCGCCGAAACGCTCGAGGCACACGTCGAGGCCGCGAACGGACGTTTCCGCGGCATCCGCCAGCGTGCCAAGTGGGACGCCGATCCGGTGGTCAGGGGACGCTGGACCGAAGATCGTCCGGAGCTCTATCTGGACGCCGCTTTCAACGCAGGATTGAAGCGGCTGACCGCCAAGGGTCTGTCCTTCGACGCGAGCGTCTTCCATCCGCAGATCCCTGAGGTGACCGCGCTGGCACGCGCCCATCCGGACGCCAGCATCGTGCTCAACCACACCGGTAGCCCGCTCGGGCACGGCGCCTACGCCGGCAAGCCGGACGAGAATCACGCCAACTGGCTGAACGCCATGCGGACGCTGGCCAGCTGCCCCAACGTTTCGGTGAAGCTCGGCGGGCTGCTCATGAATCTCGCCAACTACGATTTCAGCACCGCCGCAAAGCCACCGACCTCGGCGGAGCTGGCCACACTGTGGCGGCCCTATATCGAGCCGTGCATCGAGCTGTTCGGCGCCGAACGGTGCATGGTCTCCTCGAACTTCCCGGTGGATAGGGTCGGCTTTGGCTACCGGACGGTCTGGAACATGTTCAAGCGGCTGACCGCGGGCTGCTCCAGCGACGAGAAGCGGCTGCTGTTCAGCGAGACCGCCCGGCGTGTCTATCGGCTCGAGGGCTGAGCGGTCGGGTTGACATGCGCGACCGTGCGCGACGCTGACCGGCTGAACGGACGCGAACCGGTATCGCGGTTGCTTGCCATCGGCCCGCGCCAGCACGCAACATTGATTGCGAGAACCCAATCAGTAATCCGTTCAATGTCCGTGCGAGGAGCGTTCGATGCCCGTTGATGAGCTGAAAGGCGAGGTTGCGCTGGTGACCGGCGGCGCGCACAACATCGGTCGGGCCATCTGTCTGGATCTGGCCGATGCCGGTGCCGCGGTGGTCGTCAACGCGCTCAGCTCGGGCGCGGCGGCGCAGGCGCTCGCCGACGAGATCGAGGCCGCCGGCGGCCAGGCCATGGCGGTGGTCGCGGACATCTGCGATCCGAAGGCGGTCGAGCGCATGGTGGCGGCGATTGTCGAACGCTTCGGCACGCTGACGATCCTCGTCAACAACGCCTGCGTGCGCGGTATCACCCGCATCGAGGACCTGACCCTGGCGGAGTGGCGACGGATCAGCGCGCCGACGCTCGAAGGCACCTTCCTGTGCAGCCAGGCCGCGGTGCCACACATGCGCGCCGCCGGTCGCGGCGTGATCCTCTCGCTGGGCGGTATCAGCAGTCATACCGGTACGCCCGGCCGCACCCACGTCGCCGCGGCCAACGTCGGCATCATCGGCTTCTCCAAGGCGCTCGCCCACGAGGTCGGCATGGATGGGATCCGCGTCAACGTGCTGGTGCCCGGTCACATCGACACGGACCGCGGCGCTGCCGCCGGCAGCCGCCCGGCACACAAGCTCGATTTCCTGGTCGAGGACCGCATGGGTCGCCCGCAGGAGGTCGCGGCGATGGTGCGGGCGCTGTGTGGGCCCGCCGGCCGCTACATGACCGGTCAGACCGTGCACGTGAACGGCGGCGCCTATCTGCCCTGAGCCCGAGCACTACAGGACGCATTCAGCGCGCCTCGGGCTCACGCGCTTACGCCATGCTCAGTCACCGAGGAACTCGCTGAGCAGCGCGTTGTATCGATCCGGCGCCTCGATATAGGCCGCATGAGCCACCCCGTCGATACGCACCACCCGCGCGGAAGGCGCGCTGGCCGCGATCTCGGCCAGGCACTGATCCGGCGGCGCGATCCGGTCGTCACTGCCAGCGACGGCGAGGATCGGCAGATCAAGATCGGCCAGCACCGCGCGGTTGTCGGCCTCGCCGAGCAATGACACGCCGGCCAGATAGCCCTCTCGACGCACCTCGGCCGCCACCGCGGCAACGCTTTCGAAGACCTCACGTGTAGCCCTCGCGGAGACCATGCTCTCGGCCCGTGAGCGACCGAAGTCCGCGGCGGACAATGCATCGAAGTCCGCCACACGCCGCGCGAAGTCCTCGGCCGAGGCCCCCCGGTAACCGACCCGCGCCCCGGAGAGCACCAGTCGTTGCACCAGCGCAGGATGGCGGTGGGCCACGTTCGGCGCGATCAAGCTACCCATGGAATGCCCGAGCAGATGACAGCTCTGGATGCCGAGCGCATCGAGCCATGCCGCGACGGCGTCCGCGTACGCCGCCACACCCGGCGCCGGATGGGGATCGGAGCCACCGTAGCCAGGGGCGTCCCAGCCAACGACACGGAAGCGGTCTGCAAAGGCTTCGTACTGGTGCGTCCAGGAGGAGGCATTACCGTTGAGACCGTGCAACAGGACCAGCGCCGGTCCATCGCCGGCCTCACGCCAGGCAATTTCACCGTGGTCCAACGTGACCGTTTGTCGTTCAGGCAAGGACATTGCGAGCGCTCCAGTTACGGGCATGAATGTGATGACAAGACAAGATTCCACGCCGGCGACTTCTTGAAGCGAGTCGATACCATAAGGACTGACATCGATCCCACGCCGACTTGACCCGCATCAACGTTCCGAGAATGGTTGGTGGGTGCAATGGTCCGACAGATCGCCCAGCGCAGCCGATAGTCCGGGGAGTTGGTCATGTTCAAGAAGATCCTGTGTCCTCTAGACGGCTCCGACCCTGCACGGCATGCCGTGAGCAAGGCGATAGAGCTGGCCCGGCAAGACGAGGCCGAGCTGGTCCTGCTGCACGTGCTGCTGCGCAACGCCGACGCGACAGGTCTCGCGCGCTTCGCGGAGATCGAAGGTCTCACGTCACACATCGATGCCGAGGTGAACCGTTTGCGCGCCGTGGACGGGCGCGTCGACATCGGCCATACGACCTACGACGAGTCGCGCGCCTCGTCGCGTGTATTGGTGGAGCTCGGCCAGCATCTGCTCGATGACGCCAGATTCGATGCCACGGAGCAAGGTTTGCACGCGGTCGAGACGGTGCTGGCCGATGGCGATCCGGCCGAGGTCATACTGCGCTGCGTCGAGGATCAACACGCCGATTGCATCGTCATGGGTGGTCGTGGCCTCAGCGGCTTGAAGGCCTTCCTGCTCGGCAGCGTGTCCTACAAGGTTGCCAATCAGGCTCCGTGCACCGTGATCATCGTCAAGTAGTGGCTTCGCGGCTCCGGGCCAGCCCCGTGTGCAGACGCTCGTCCGGTATCAGGCGAGCTCCGC
>JAGRHX010001162.1 GCA_020444775.1 Gammaproteobacteria bacterium | reverse complement strand
GCGAACCGCTGCGCCGGGTCGGCAAACGTGGTGAAGGCCGTTTCGAGCCGCTTGGATGGGACGAAGCGCTGGACGAGGTGGCAGCGCAGCTGCGTCGGGTCCGAGAGACCCACGGCAACGCCGCGATCCTGGATCTGTCGCGTTCCGGCAGCCTGTCGATGCTCCACGGCCGCAGCGCCGCGAAGCGATTCCTCAACCTGTTCGGCGGTTGCACCGAGCTGTGGTCGAACATGTCGGCGGAAGCCGAGGTCTTCTCGGTGCGAATGACCTACGGCGCAAAAGCCGACTACAAGAGCGCGGGTCGCGAGCCCACCGACTATGTCAACTCGAAGCTGATCCTGATGTGGGGCTGGAGCCCCGGGGACGGCACCTTCGGCACCGGCACCCTGCAGTATCTGAAGGCGGCGCGCCGCGCCGGCGCCCACATCGTTTGCGTCGATCCACGCAAGACACGCACCAGCCGCGCGCTGGCCGACGAGCATGTCTTCATCAAGCCGTCCACCGATACCGCGGCGTTGCTCGCGATGGCCTATGTCATCGTCCACGAGAATCTGCACGATCAGGCCTATTGCGATCGCTATGTGCTGGGCTTCGATGCCGAGCACCTGCCAGCCGACGCGCCACCCGGCAGCGCCTTCAAGGACTATCTGCTCGGCACCACCGACGGCATCGCCAAGACGCCCGCTTGGGCAGAGTCGATCACCGGTATCGAGGCGGCGACGATCGAGCGTCTCGCCCGTCTGTTCGCGACCAGCAAGCCAGCCGCGCTGCAGACCGGCTATGCGCCCGGTCGCACCGCCTATGGCGAGCAGTTCCATCGCGCCGCCTATGCGCTTGCCGCGATCACCGGCAATGTCGGCATCGTCGGCGGCAACTCGGGCAGCAGCAACGGCGCCACCGGGCGTGCCGGCATCAAGAGCCTGCCCGCGGGACGCAATCCCATCGACGCTCGGGTCGCTTCCCCGCTGCTCGCCGATCTGCTGGCGCGCGGCACACGCGGTGGCTATCCGGCGGACATCAAGCTCATCTACAGCGTTGGCGGCAATCTGTTCAACCAATGCCCGAACGTGAACAAGATGGTCCGATCGCTGGACGGCGTCGAGTTCTTCGTCGCCCAGGATCACTTCCTGACGCCGACCAGCCGCCATGCCGATATCGTGCTGCCGGCGACCACCTTCTGGGAACGCAACGATGTGCACACGCCCTGGGCAGGCGCCGGTCATTACGCGATCTACATGCGCAAGGCCATTGAACCGATGTATCAGTGTCGGCACGACATCGACATCTTCGCCGATCTGGCCCGACGCCTGGAGATCGAGGGCTACAACGACGCCAGCGAGGACGAGTGGCTGCGCAGCTTCACCGAGAACGCCATCGACGACTACGAGCGATTCAAGCGAGACGGCCTGGCCCGCCTACCGGCGCCAGAGGATGCCGTCGCCTTCGCGAATTTCATCCGCGACCCCGCGGCCAACCCGTTGAGCACACCGTCCGGGCTCATCGAGATCTACTCGACGACCCTGGCCGCCAACCCGGATCCGTACGGTCTGGGCCGGATTCCGCCGATTCCCACCTGGTTCGAACAGGTCAGCCCCGACGCCGAGCACCCGCTGTTGATCTGCTCACCCAAGTCCAGGGCCCGCACCCATTCGATCCACGCCAACCAGCCGATCCTCGGCCGTGTGGATCCGGACGATGTCTGGCTGCATCCCGCGGACGCCGGTGAGCGTGGTATCGAGGACGGACAGCAGGTACGGGTGTTCAACCGCAACGGCGCCCTCGTCCTGCGCGCGCGGGTCACCGATCGGATCGCCCCAGGGGTCATCGCGATCAAGGAGGGTGCGTGGTTCGATCCGGGCCCGGATGGTATCGACCGCGGCGGCTGTGGCAACGTGCTCAGCGACGACTTCTCGGCTCCGAGCGGCGCGACCACCTACAACAGCAACCGTGCCCAG
>JAGRHX010001161.1 GCA_020444775.1 Gammaproteobacteria bacterium | reverse complement strand
CCCGCACGTCTGGAAGCGTCCCGAGCGCGGCTGGGGCTCAGCAGTCCTCGCGTTCGAGCTTCTTGCCCTCGAAGCTGCGCTGCTCGCGGGCCTCGGTGTCCCGCGCCCTCGCCCGTTCAGCGCCGGTACGCCCGTGCCGGACCCGATTACGTCGCGCCTGCTCCTCGGCCTGCTCGCGCTTCTTCTTCTTCCGGTACTGCCTGAGATTGATCGTATCGCTCATGCTTGTGCTCTCGTGGTGGGCGGCTCCGAGCGCCAGAGATCAGTATCGAAGAGCCGCTGATTGCCGGCAATACGGCGGCGAACCGGTCAGACGCCTGCAAAACGCAGCGCCAGCACCAGCAAGGCGCTGGCCGCGATCCACGAACCCGCTACACGCACCCCGATACGCTGCCACGGCTTCTGGAAGTAACCGACGATCACGACTACGTAGACCACCCCCATCAAGGCACCGAGCAGCGTCCCTGACAGCATCATCAAGCTGGCCTGCCAGGGCCCGTCCGGGGGCGCCGAGTCGAGTCCGATGGCAAGACCGGACAACGAGGCCATGCCCAGCACCGCCCAGCCGGGCAAGACCGCGCCGACCACCACCAGTGACAGTGCGGTCACGGCTGCCAGCGCCAGCAGCAACCTGTCCAGACCCGGTAACAGGCCGAAACCGAATGCCGCTCCCAGGCCGACGAGCAAGGTCAGGCAGAAGGACCAGGTACCGAACCGGGCGGTCGGCGACGGCCGCAGGCCGAGCCCGAGGCCGATGGCCAACAGCAACAGGACGTGGGCCGGATCCGAGAACAGATGGCCCAGCCCCGCATAGAAGGCACCCGCGCCATCGCCGGCGGTATGCGCCGAGGCCGCCGGGCTGGCGACGATGGCGATGCCACCCCACGATCCGCGGCGCAGCGCGCGCGTCAGGCGACGGCCTGCGCGCGCACCGCCATCGGTCAAGCGATCCCGGTCAGGAACGCACCTCCGGCCAGGGCGATCAGCATGCCGCCGGCGCGCACGGCGATCCGGCCCGCCGGCCAGCGGGTCAGCAGGCCGAAGGCAATCCCGAACAGGTGCAGCAGACCGGTGGAGACCACGAAGCCGATGCTGTAGGCGAGCGGATTGGCCGCCGAGGGCAGCTCTGTGCCATGCGCATGGCCGTGAAAGATCGCGAACACGCCGACCAGGACCGCGGCGATCCACAGCGCCGGACGCGCCGCGCACAAGACCATCAGCCCGAGCACGATGGCCGATGCCGCGATGCCGATCTCGACCGCCGGCACGTGCACACCCAGCACGCCCAGGGCGCCGCCGAATGCCATCACCAGTGGGAAGACCACGGGCAGGGTCCAGATCGCCGGGCTGCCGAGGAACGCGCCCCACAGACCGACGGCGACCATCGCGCAGACATGGTCCGGACCGGCCAGCGGATGCAGCAAACCGCTCAGCAGGCCACCCGCGACGCCAGCGCCCTCGTGCGCCAACGCCAGCGGCGCCAGTGCCATCAGGGCGGGCAGCAGCAGCCAGCGCAGCAAGGCTCTCGAGCCGGCGGTCGGTGTAGATTGATTGATGCCATTGTGCATGTCGGGCCATCCCCGGTTCAGGCGTCGAGATTAATGGAGTTGCTTGCGACTGGTCTTCGGAGCGCATGGGTCCGACAGCCTGGCCGTCTGTTCTACCTTCCATTCATGACACCGGCGTGACCCACGCCGACGCCTGGATGCATCATCTGGCGCGCACGCGGCGCGCGTAGCTCGGCCCGAACTCCCGGGTGTCGGCGTAGTGTGGCGGCAAGGGCCGTCCGTTCGGAACCGTGAGCCACAGACGCAGCAGATGCCGCTGCTCACCCGGCTCGTCGCGATTGGTGAACGCGGTGCGGGCATGCAACACGGTGTGGTTGTTGCCGAACAGCACGTCCCCAGGGCTCAGATCGAATTCCAGGGCCATGCCCGGCTCCTCCGGTATCGAATCCAACAGGGCCAGGGCCTCGACCTGCGCCTGGCTGAGCGGGGGCACATCCTCGAAACGCTGCGCGGCGCGGATGTACATGGACTTCATGATGATGCTGGGCGCGCCCTGCTCGAAGGCGTACACCGGGATGTGCTGGGTCCTGGCGCCGCCGCTGTGCTGGCCGCGGGCGTCGAAATGAAACGGCTGCTGCAGCACCTCGGCCAGGTCGGGGCGCCGGCGCACGATCTCGTTGAACACCTCGACCGCGCTCGCGAGCCTGCTGCGGCCGCCCTGCAGGCCGGCCTTCAGACACATCAGGGCAAAGATGTCGGCGCCGTCGTTGTGGAAATCGATGGATTCGCGGGTCTGGAAATAACGGATGGTGTCGTCCGAGCCGAACCGGCGACCGACGTCACGCACGTCGTGCATCAGGTTGCCGGCCGCATCCTGCACCTCGGCCCAGCCCAGATGTGTGCCCAGCCCCCACAACGCCAGCCGGGAGCGCGCCTCTCCCCAGCGCGCCACCGGCAGACCGCGCAGCAGGGCGAATCCATGACCGTCCTCGAGGCCGCTGCTCAGTGCCTCGAGCGCCGGCCCGGCTACAGGTAGGGGAAAATCCTCGCGACCGACATCGAACAGGGACAACCGCCGGGCCTCACAGCCGGCCAACGCCTGCTCGATGTCCTCGATCTGCTCGGCGCTCAGCTGGATGGTCCATTCGGCCGGCTCGCGGAGCTGCTCGCCACGCCAGGCCGCCGGACCGCTTATCGGTTGTCGCACAATCGGTTGTCGAACCATGGTCTCCATCGATGCCGCCCCGTCTTGGACGCGCCGGCCACCGCCGCTCGCGCCGCGCTTTCGATGTCCGGGTCCACGGCCTGCCGGCCCATGGACCCCTGGTGCTTGCGTTCGTAGTTCCGCGCGAGACCGCACGGCCAACGAGAAAGTATGCTAAATGTTCGAGGCTGTCGACGTGCGGGACTCAGACCACGGTCCGTCGCGCCGTAGCCGGGTCGGTACAGATACGCATCTTCGCGCACCGTGGCAAAGGATCCTGTGTAAGCAACCGATAGCGCGGTGACGCTGCCAGAGCAGGACTACAGATGCGTACGACACGAGGGCGGGAAACCTCGGCGAAGGACACCAATTCAAGGCGCCTGGACCGCGGCTGTCCTACTGCCCTGTTGTGTCGCTGGTCCGCTGCTCACCATACGCTGCTTGCATGAGACGCTCAGACATTGCACGAGCCGGAGCCCCATGCTGAACGATGTGAACGCTGATTCGATGCCCAATCTGCCCGCTGCGCCCCGCCTGCTGCTCCTGATCCTGGGCTGGCTTTGCTTCGGGCTCGGGGTGATCGGCATGTTCGTACCGCTGCTGCCGACCACGATTTTCTGGATCCTGGCCGTCTGGTGCTGGCTACGCAGCTCGCCGGCGCTGGCCGCACGCGTCTATGGGCATCCGACCTTCGGCTCCGCGGTGCGTGCCTTCATCGAGCGTGGTGAGATGAGTCGCCGGGCCAAGCTGTTCGCCGTGACCGGGATGAGCGTGGGCTTCCTGCTATGGTGGCTGCTGAGCGCGCCGGCGCCGGTCTGGCTGCTGGCGGTCGGGCTGAGCCTGGCCGCGGTCGCGGTCTGGCTCTCGCGCCGGCCCGAGCCCCGCTGAGGTCACCCGTACCCCGGAACATCTAGACTCCCAGCCGCCCCGTGTCAGTCGAACACCGTCTGCATGTAGTGGTCGGCCCGCACCCTGGCTTCGATGACGGTCGGGCCATCCGCGTTCAATGCACCGGTCAGTGTCTCACGCAGCTGCTCGGCGGAGTCCACGCCCACGGCCGGCACGCCGAAATAGTGCGCCGGGGTCGAGACGTTGCCTAGACTGCCAACCACCAGCTGCTCCGGCGCGAGACGGGTGCCATAGATCGGCATCTGACGCCGGGTCTGCTTGATCTGGATGAGCGACAGCCAGTCGTCGACCAACACCACGATCGGCAAGGCCAGCCCCAGCCGTCTGGCGGTGGCCACCTCGCCGCAGGTCATCTGGAAACAGCCGTCGCCGATGACCGCCACCACCGGTGCCATCGGCCGTGCCAGCTTGGCGGCGATGGCCGCGGGCAGACCAAAACCCATCGATGACCAGCCATTGGTGATGAGGAAGCTGCGTGGCGTATGCGCGGTCCACTGACCGGCAATCTGGTGGGTGTGCGCGCCGACGTCGAAGGCAAGAATACCGTTTCGTGGCAACACGTCACGGACCACGTCGATGGCTTGATGCACCATGAAGCCCTCGCCGTTCGGGCGCAGCGCCTGCTGGTAGGCCCTGCGGTGCTGACCGACCGCCTCACTCGACAGCTGGTGGGCGTGTGCTGGCCGGGTCACCAGCCGTTGCAGCGCATCGTCCAGATCGCCAACCAGCTCGGCCTCCAGACGTACCGAGTCGGCCGCGTCCACCGTCTCGATATCGAGCGCAATCAACGGCACATCGTCGATCCAGGCCTCGTACTCCACCTCGACCACGTCGTAGCCCAGACCGACGATGAGATCGGCACCGCGCAGGAAACGTCGTTGCAGCTGCCGGCAGGCACGCTCGATGCAGCCCACCGACAACGGATGACGCTCGTCGATGAGTCCCTTGGCCATGGTGGTGGTCGCGAATGGCAGCTGGTGATGCTCGATGAAGGCCAGCAGCCTGGCGTGATCGCGCATCCGCATCGCCGCTGCGCCGATCACGGCGACCGGTCGTTGCGCCTGACGCAGACGGGCATCAAAGGCGGCGAGCGCCGTCTCGTCGGCCGCCGCCAGCCCGCGCCCCTCGGGCAGGGCCGGCATGGATTCGCCGGCCTCGGCCAGGGCCACGTCCTCGGGTAGATCCAGGTGCACCGGTCCGACCGGCTCGTCCAGGGCCGTCTGCAGAGCCTGCGAGAGCGTCTGGGCGACCGCCCCAGTGCGCAGAGGCAGGGTCGTCTTGGTCAACGGCGCGAACAGCGCGTGATGATCGATGTACATCTGGATGCGACGGCCGAGCTGGGCGACGTTCAGATTGCAGGTGATGGCCACCATCGGCGAACGGTCCAGCCAGGCATCGCCTACGCCGGTGGTCAGATTGGTTGCGCCGGGGCCGAGCGTGGCCACGCATAGCCCGGGCGCGCCGGTCAGCCGGCCCATCACATCAGCCGCGAAGGCGGCCGAGCCTTCGTGGGCGGTGAGCACGAACTCGATGCCACCGGCTCGCATCGCCTCGATGAACGGCAGGACGTTACCACTTGGCACGCCAAAGCCATGGGTCACGCCCGCCTCGCGCAGGGTCTTGACGATGAGATCGGCATTGTTCATGTGCGCTCCTGGCGGGTTGCCACCGAACCGTTCAGCCCGGCCGGCGGGGTTCAAATGGACAGGACATCGCTCGGCCCGCCGTGCTCGGTCTCCCAGTGTGCCGACCAGCGGCCGGACCGGCGCTCCAGTATCAGGAAATTGCGCTCGTTGGTGTAGGTTCGACGCCGACCGGGCAACGGGTGCAGCGTGATCGGATGTCCGGGCAGCGGATTCTCGCCCAGACTGGCCAGCATGCCCAAGGCGAACGCGAACGCCGACGGCGGCGGCGGATGTGCGATACCAGACGCAACCAGCTGGTGCAGCACGCGGCCGTGCCCCTGCATCTGACCGCGAGTGGCCAGATGGATCTCGCCAGACAGCACCGTCACGTCACGCCTGGCAGTCTGCTCGACCAGCAAGCTGAGGAAACGACGCCATTCCTCGCGATGCGCGCGGCTCTGCCATTGGTCGCGCAGATCGTCACGGTACTGGCCAGCGCCGGGCAGGAAACGGGCCACGTGCTCCAGCCAGGACAAGCGGGGCCCGAGCGCGGGCACGCTGGACAACACCAGCAGTCTCTCCGCAGAACCTTCCCACGCGACGTCCAGAGCAGCCAGCGCCCGCTCCAGAGCGGTCCAGCTGGGCTCGCCCAGCACCCGGTGCGGGCGTCGCTCTGATCGCAGATCCGGCGCGAGCACGCTGAAGCCGGGTAGACGGCAGATCCACCCCAGATTCCGGCCGTTGCCGTCCAGCGCATTCGGCGGCGACTCGTGCTCGGCGCAGCCGAGCTGGAAGCGCATGAAGAATCGACGCGCGTTGTCGAACACCGCCTGGCCGATCGGGCTGTCCAGCCGCTGCTCTTTCAGACTACCCCAACCATCGACGATATCGTGGTCGTCCCACATCATCAGGGACGGCACCCGGGCCATCAGCCAGGCCGTATCCGTGCGCTCGAAGCAGCGTATATAGGTGCGCAGATAGTAGCGACGAATGGCTGTCTCGACGGCCGCGGACACGTTCGGGGACTGCCGCCCTGGATCGCCGCGCAGCCAGTCACCGACCTCGGCATGCGCCTTCAGCACACCGTCCGCATACAGTTGGTCACCGCCTTGCAGCAGCAACTGCATCGGCGCGCGCTGATGCTCGGCACGCAGCCTCGACCACATGGCGTTGCGGCTGTCATCGGGCCACGCGGTGTCGGCGTCCGCCCTGCCGTTGCAGGACACGAAGCCGATCCTGAGCGCACCATCGAAGTCAGTATCGACCGGAAAGTGTCCGGCGCCGATACCAGGCAGCTGATAGCCGGTGCACGTACCGAGCGGCAGCTCGAATCTATAGATCCAGCCGCGAACCGCGTCCTCGGTCCACAGCGGCTCGGGCTGCACGCTGGCACCGTCCGCGTCGACCAGCGCCGGTGCGGGCTGCGCCACGGGCAACACCAGCTGGGCCGCCAGCCGCAGCCGCGCCCCGTTCACACCCCGCGCATAGAGTATAGGACCGACTGGGAGTATA
>JAGRHX010001160.1 GCA_020444775.1 Gammaproteobacteria bacterium | reverse complement strand
TGGAAGGCGATGTCGTCGATGACCCCGATGATGTCGTTGATCTGCTTGCTCGCGTTCTCGATGGCCTGCATCGCCTGGACCGCACGGTTCACGACCTCACCACCTTGCTGCGCCTGATCACGCGCGGATGCCGCGAACTCGTTGGCACGATTCGCCGAATCAGCGTTGCCTGATACGGTCTTGGTGATCTGCTCCATGGTCGCCGCGGTCTCCTGCAAGGAGGAGGCCTGACTCTCGGTACGCTCGCTCAACGCGGTGTTTCCATCGGCCAGCTCGCGCACGCCGTGCTCGACCTCGCCGGTGGCGCGCTGCACGTCACTGATGACGTCCTTGAGCCTGACAATGGTCTGGTTGGTATCACCGGCCAGCCGCGCGAAGGCACCTTCGTACTGATCGCCCATGCTGTGGCTCAGATCGCCATCGGCAAGCGCACCCATGACCTCGCCCTGCTCGGAGACCAGCTTGTCGATCACATCCAGCAATTCGTTCAAACCGACGCACAGCTTATGATGGAAGCCTTCCTTGTCGGACAGGTCCATCCGTCGCGCCAGATCGCCGGCCCGGGCTGAACGCACCAGCTCGCTGACCGCGTTCTCCACCTGGACTTCCGAGGTCCGGTCCACCCACTCCACCACCGCGCCGATCTCGTTACCCGACTCGTCCTTCACACGATTGCGGACCACGACGAAGCTGTGGTTGCCAATCTGCAGATCGTGGGCACGACCATCCGTGCTCGCCGACTCCATCAGGGCATCGTAGCGACTGCCCAGCAGCTCCGCGGCGGCGAAGGCCGGATGATGCTTGCGTATCTCCGTCTCGGCCTTTGCGAACAGCTCGCATGCCGCATCATTGGCATAGATCACCCGTGCGTCGGCTGCTGCGACCACCACGGGCGCCGAGACATTGTCCAAGGCCTGCTTTATCCGCCCGCTCTCCTCGGCATTTCGACGATTCGTCTCGAGCTGTTCCCGGAGCTTGTCACGCATCCGCTCCATGGCCGCGAACACACCGCGGCTGGTACGTCCTTCGTCGTGGATCGAGACCTCCAGATCGCCGTCGGCTATGGCATCGGCAACGTGTCGCAAGCGGCCGGGTTCGGCGCCGAGCTGGGCAAGGATCGCCCGCATCACGAGCATCAACATCGCGCCGAAGACCACGCAGATGAATACCAACACGGCCCCGGACAACACCACCTCGGTCAGCATCTCGCCGATCACCTCGTTGACCTGACGGGTGCTTTGCGCTCTGGCCTCGAACAGCGTCTCGTCGAGCGCCTTCATGGCCTGCAGGGCCGGCTCATCGGGAATCTTCACGTTCTCGTCGATGATCGAGACCGGCGCGCCTTCCAGCGCCAGGCGCTCGGCCTCGGCCAGCGCACTGGCATAGTCCTGCAGCGTCCGCTCGATGGTATCGAGGGCATTCTTTTCTTGCTCGACCAACGGCAAGGAGCGATAGTCGGCGATGGCCACCTTGGCCTCGCGCAGCTTGGTGTGCACCTTGACGATGAGCGGTCGTTCGAGCCGGAGCACGTAGTTCTTGAAGTGATGGATGGCACCACCGAAGCCGATGGCCGAACGCAGGTCGTTGAGCAGCGCGCTCTTTTGCGCCGGCACCGACTCGAAGGCCTTCCATTCGTCAGCGATCTCACCGGACTTGGAATAGACGAGGTACGTGCTGGTCGCGACCACCGCGATCAGGACGAGCATCCCAACCAATGATGCGATGGCGATGGTGGTCAGTCGGATACGCTGCAGAAGATTCATGGCCGTCGGATTCCAGAAGGTGGATCTGCGATATCGGGATCAGTGGCGCTACCTGGCCAGCAACAGGTCCAGGCGTCGATGTGCCAGGTCCACCAGCCCGAAGACACCGTCCACGCTGCTACCCTGGTCCTCCTGGACGACGAACAGGTCGGAGACCGGATCGGTGTCCGCGGTCTTCTGCAGGTAGGCCGTGACGATCTCGTCGAGCACGTGCCCGGATACCAGGAAGACACCCTCCTGAGTGCCAGGCTTCCTGGCCTCGAGCAGACTCGCGGCATCGTTGCGCCCGTCCATCTTCAACTGCAGACGCTCATGCAGCTGGCCGAGCTTGGTGTGAAAGGCGATCACCCGCGATTCGAGGTCCTCGTCACGCTTGCCGCTGAAGACATTCGCGCGCAGACGCGCCATCTCTCCAACCACCGCATCCTCTGCGTGGACCACGCCAGCGAGCCTGAGCAGCGCGCGATTCGCGCTCTCCCAGACCGCATGGGTGTGTCCGGGCGTGATGCCACGGTCGCTTGAGAAACTGGTGCAGGGCAGCAGGCTGGAACCAATCAACACCGCCATGCAGAACCTTGAACGGACAGACATGCACGTCTCCTCGCCCGACCGCACAGCGACAGCGCGAGCGCGCTGCCTGGTGCTGGTCGGGATCCTCGACATTGGAATGTGGCGACGATGTCGAACATCGGTTTCGCCACGGGAGCCTTACCGGCTTAGCGGTCGAGCGCCGATAATCATGAGAGTCGAGGTGACGAGGGGGAGAAGTTCCCACCCGGAACGGGTAACAGCTCCCGATTCGAGCCCTGGAGGACGAGCTCGCGCATGTTGCGCTGACGATGTGCGATCGCGGTTCCAGTGCAGACGTATCAGTCGTCGGCCGCCATCATGCACAGGATCTCGAACATGAGCTGCGCCCCGAGCTGGGCGGTATTGCTGGTCGGGTCGTACTGGGGCGCCACCTCGACGACGTCACCACCGACCACGTTCAGTCCCTGCAGGCCACGCAGCAGTTGCTGCCCTTCACGCGGAGTCAGACCGCCAACCTCCGGGGTCCCCGTGCCCGGGGCATAGGCAGGGTCGAAACCGTCGACGTCCACCGACACGTAGACCGGGCCCTCGCCCAGCACCTGACGGGCACGCGCGACCACCGCATCAATACCCTCGCGCATGACGTCCTCGATGTGCACGACCGTCATACCGGTCTCGTAGGAGAATTCCCAGCCGATCTCGGACGAGCCGCGGATGCCGATCTGCACGGTGCGCTTCGGATCGAGCAGCCCCTCCTCCACGGCGCGGCGGAAGGGCGTGCCGTGGGTGAAGCGGTTGTCGCCGAAGTAGCGGTCGTTG
>JAGRHX010001159.1 GCA_020444775.1 Gammaproteobacteria bacterium | reverse complement strand
GCCGCGTTGATGGCGTCGTTGGTCAGGTCCAGCGGTGCCCACTTGGGATTGCCGCCGGAGAACAGGCGGTTGGTTTCCGACATGTAGTCGGTCCAGCTCAGGGTCGCCCGCGGCGGCAACTCCGGGTCGGATTCGAGCAGGCGTTGCAACTGGGCGTGGACGGCGACCACCCCGGGGGTGTTGGCGATGCGGTGGTCGATGTCCTCGGTCTTCGCTTCGAGCACGATCTCGAGGGTGTTGGTGCCGGGGAAGTGGGCGTTGATGGCACGCACGGCGGTGTTGAACTCCGAGTCGTGCCACAGCAGATTGGAGCCCTCGACCGGGTTGCCGATCTTGATCTGCGAGTTGAGGTAGAGCGCCCAGGCCGCGATCGCGACCATCACCAGCGCGGTGACGTGGGCGAGCTTGCCCTGGCTCAGGCGGGCGAGACCGAGCAGGGCCTTCTCCTGCAGCAGGTGGATGCCCGATTCCTTGTCCTTGCCGCCGACGATGCCCTCGATGTTCTTCGGTACCGGCAGGTAGGACAGCAGGATCGAGCAGAGGAAGGTGCCGGTGGGGATGATGAACAGGGCCCACATGCCGCAGAAGATGGCGTGGTTGACCATGGTCTGGATCGGCGCGATGGCGATGAAGACGATGCCGCAGAAGTCGGTGATGACGCCCAGGATCGACGGCGCCATCATGATGCCCATGGTGATTTCGGCCGCCTTGCGCCGGTCACCGACGTGCAACAGCACTTCGTAGTAGCGTTCGGTGTACTGCACGCAGTGTGAGAACGAGCGCGCCACCAGCAGCAGCGGCACGATCATGAGCAGCGGTTCGATGGCGCGTTCCAGCCAGCCGATGAAACCGAAGCCCCACAGGCCGGCCACGGCGGCGCAGATGATCGGCGTGGCGACGCCGGCGATGTTGCGCATGTACAGCACCAGCGCGATGACCAGCAGGCCGAGCGTGATGCCGAAGATGAAGTAGGTCTGTTTCTGCAGCTTGTAGACCCAGCCGGTCAGCACCGGCTGGCCGGCGAGGTAGACCTCGTGGTGTTCGTCGCGCGCCGCCTCGACCAGCTTCTGCGCGTAGGCGAAGGATTCGCCGTACTCGATGGTGTCGTGGAAGGTGGCGTTGATCAGCGCCGCGGTCTCGTCGCGCGAGATGAAGAAGGTCATGGCGCTGGGCGAGATCATCACGCGGCGCTTGAACTCGGCGATTTCCTCCGGCGTCGCCGGCGGGTGGTCGTCCATCAGCGGCTTGGTGTCGATGCCGTCGGTGGTGGCCTCGGCGTAGCGCAGCTTCTCGGTCGAGATGGACAGGATCTGGTCGTGGTTGACGTGCGGGGCGAGGTCGATGTCGCGCGTGATGTCCCACACCTTGGCCAGGGTTTCCGCGTTGTAGATATCACCGTCCTTCCGCTTGACCATGATCGCCATCATCATCGGGTTGCCGAAGTTGCGATGGTCGAAGTAGACCTGCGTGAAGGGATCGTTGCGCGGCAGCAGGTCGTTGAAGATGGTGCGGATGTCGACCTTGGGGATACCGAGCGAGAAGCCGATGGTGACCAGCACGAACAGGATGCTGACCAGCACACGGTGTTTCATGACCCAGGCGGCGATAACGAATCTCATCGGTGAAAAGCTCCGTAGGGGGTGTCGGTGCGGGCGGCGCGCGGCGCCCCGGGCGTAGACGGGACGGGTGGCCGGAGCGGCCACCCGTCACCGCGTGGCGGGCTCAGGCCTCCAGGGTCTGCTGGATGGTGAGCTTGCCGAGTTGCGACATGTGGACCTCGTCCGGACCGTCGGCCAGGCGCACGGTACGCGCGTAGCCGAAGATCTCGGGCAGCACGGTGTCCTGGCATACGCCCATCCCGCCGTGCGCCTGCATGGCACGGTCGGCCACGGTCTGACACATCTGCGGCACCACGATCTTGATCATGGCGATGGCGTCCTTGGCCACCTTGTTGCCTTCGCGGTCGAGGCGGTCGGCCGCCCACAGGGTGAGCAGGCGGGCTTGTTCGATATCGCAACGCGACTTGGCGATGTCCTGGCGGATGCTCGACTGCTCGGACAGCTTCTTGCCGAAGGCGACGCGGCTCTCCACCCGCGCGCACATGATGTCGAGCGCGCGCTGGGCGCAGCCGATCAGGCGCATGCAGTGGTGGATACGACCGGGCCCGAGGCGACCCTGGGCGATCTCGAAACCACGGCCCTCGCCGAGCAGCAGGTTGCTGGCCGGGACGCGCACGTCCTTGAGCTCGATCTCGGCATGGCCGTGGGGCGCGTCGTCGTAGC
>JAGRHX010001158.1 GCA_020444775.1 Gammaproteobacteria bacterium | reverse complement strand
ACCGTGCCGCCGCCGACCCCGTTGAAGTTGGCGATCTTGATCGGCGAGTCGTCCTCGTTGATCGGATAGTCGGTGGGCAGACCGCGAACGTTCGGATTGGTCGCGTACTCGCTCAGCGCCCGCGCCTCCCAGTCACGCCCGGTGCTCGGATACTGCAGCGGATTCATCTGCACGCCCTGCTCCAGACAGACGATGTGCATACGCGTGTCGGCCAGGCTCCAGGCCATGGCCGCGCCGGACGCGCCGGCGCCGATGATGAGCACGTCAACCGGTTGTTGCGACATGGGCAGTGGTTCCCTGAACGATGGGCACGGCCGCCGGATCGGGGCCCGGACTTCGGCCTCGACGGTAGCGATGATCGCCGGCCAGTGTAGCGCGCGCCGCGGCCGCTTTTCCATCGACCGCCGACGGCCTTGTCCGCCGATCGCGGCGGTCAGCCGCAGCGCCATGCCCGCCGGGCCGTGACATCCATATCGACTCGGAACATCCGTGCCCGGGTGGCCGCAGCGGTGCGTCAGCCCGGCGGCGACTCCGGGTCGACCGGCCGGAACTTCGCCAGCCGCCTCCAGAGGGCCGGCTCAGCAGCCGATTTGCACGCCCCAGCGCTTGGCCGGATACTCGCCTGCAGACTCGAACCCGACACGTCCCGCTCATGGCCGATCCCGAGATCCTCAAACGAGAGACCAAGGCGCTGGTCTTCGACCAGTACGGTACCATCGTCGACATGCAAAGCGGTCTGACCGAGATCGCCGCGCCCTTCCTCAAGCGCAAGGGCTGGAAGGGCGAGGCGCACCGCTTCGTCACCTGGTGGCGTCGCACCCATTATGAGAACTCGATGATCGACGCGCTCTGCGATCGCGGCCACACGCCCTACCGGCAGATCGGCCACCGCGCGGTGTCCTATGTGATGGACCGCTGCGGCATCGATTACAGCCAGGACGAGGTGCAATGGCTGGTCTCCGAGATCGAGCGGCTCAAGCCCTTTCCGGACGTGATCGCCGCGCTCGAGCGGCTGCGTCGCGCCGGCTATGTGCTCGCCATCCTATCGAACGGTGACCGCGACATGCTCGAAGCGGCCGGCCCCTACATCGGCTACGAGTTCGACCGGGTCATCTCGGTCCAGGAGGCCGGCTATTTCAAGCCGCACTGGAAGACCTATGCCAAGGCCGAGGAGCTGCTGGGCATCGACCGCAGCGGCTGCCTGTTCGTGGCCAATCATGCCTTCGACTGCATCGGCGCCAAATCCTACGGCATGCGCAGCGCCTTCATCGACCGGCGCAAGCGACCGTTCGGCGAGACCCCGCACCAGGCGGATCTGGTGGTCGCCGATTTCACCGAGCTCGCGCAGATGCTCTGCTGATCCGGTATCGACTCCCGCCCTTTGGATGTTGGCGATTCGATGTCGGTGCGGGAGCGTCGCGCGTATACCCCGATTGTTGCGGGACACACTGGAGGAGTTTACCCACCATGGCAGCTTCCAAGATCGACCTGTCTTCACAGGACGTGTTCGACATCATGCACACCACCCGGGCGATGCGCAGGCTCAAGCCGGACCCGGTGCCGGACGAGCTGATCGTGAAGATCCTCGACGCCGGAGTGCGCGCGGCCAACGGCGGTAACAACCAGACCTGGCACTTCATCGTGCTCAAGGACACGGCCATCAAGAAGGCCGTGCAGGTCGTCTACAAGAAGGCCTTCGACCAGATCATCGGTCCGCGCTACGCGTCCAGCGCGCCGCCCCCGGGATCCACCGAGGCCAAGTACCACCGCCAGCATCAGGCGGTGGAGTATCTGACCGACCATTACCACGAGGCACCGGTCTGGATCGTCTGCTGTCTGCGTCACGGCGATGCCGCACCCAACCCGATGTCGGGCGCCTCGGTCTACCCCGCGGTGCAGAACATGCTGCTCGCCGCGCGTGCCCTGGGGCTGGGCTCCACCCTCACCACCCGGCACATGATCTTTGCCGAGGAAGCGGACAAGGCGCTGCAGCTGCCCGACGGGCTGAAGTCCTACGCCATCCTGCCCATCGGCTACCCGATGGGTAACTTCGGACCGGTCGGACGCGGCAAGCTCAGCGAGTTCGTGTCACTGGACAAGGTCGGCCAGCCCTGGAGCGCGCTCGACGGCGACTGAGCCACACGCCTGAGCACAGGTCCACTGCCCACGCGGACCGCGAAGCGCCCGGTCGTGCTCACTCGTCCCGCGGGTCGGGCGCGTCCGGGCGCCCGTTCGCGGTCACCAGCGGCACGCCCGCACAGCCCGCGGCGAGCTCTGCATAGGTCTGGTCCAGGCTGCGCGTGTAGCGCTTTGAGAAATGAAAGGGCAGCAGACGCCGGACCCGCGCCTGCACGGCGATTTCGGCACAGGCGCGGGTGGTCAGATGTCCGGTGTCGCGGGCTTGCTGCGCATCGGCCACCCTGAAGGCGGCCTCGCAGACCAGCAGATCGGCCTCACGCGCCCGTGCAATCAAGGTCTCGCGGGTGGGCTCGCTGTCGGCCAGATCGGTGGCGAACACCAGCCGCGTGCCGGGCGTGCGTGCGAGCAGTCTTCGCGCCACGGTCTCGACCGTGCACCGACGCCCGTCCGGCAGGCACAGCTCGGCACCCGTCTCGCCGGCATCGTGCAGACGCTTGAGCTCGCCCAACCACGGCCCCGGCGTCCAGCCGCTCGCCGCCAGGGCCTGCTCGCAGACGTTGTAGCGACCCGCGATGTCCACGACGAAGCCCAGCACCGGCATGCCGTGGTCCAGACGCATCACGCCGATGCGTAGATCGTCCTCCACCAGCACCGTGTCGGCCTGGAGGCGCTGGTCGGCGAGCCTGCGCACCGGCTGTCCCGGCTGGATGTGCCACCAGCGGATCCGGTCGGTCTCGATCTCACCGACCTCGAACACCGGTCCGTCATCCTCGATCCGGTCCCAGCAGATCGCATCGAAACAATGCCGCACATGCGTTGCGATCCCGGGTGGTCCGAAGATCCGGCAGGGCTCCAGCGCCGCGCCGATCCGCGCGCGCAGCAGGCCGAGCAGCCCGCAAACGTGGTCCAGATGCGCGTGGCTGATGAACACCTCGCCCACCGCGTTCAGCTCGCGCCGCGACAGTGTCGAGACATCACCTAGATCGAACAGCATCCGCCGGCGGCGGCCCCGCACCGCAACCTCCAGCAGCGCATCGCCGAATACCCCGTTGACCATCCGCACCGCCAGGGGTCCGACGCGGGTCGATACCGTTTGTGGGACGGCGTTCCCCCCGGTGGTCGTGACGGCGCCACGCCCGGTGCCCGACCGCATGGTCGGCATCCGGGTAGGATTCTGGTTCGGATTCTGGGCAAGAGTGACCAGCAGACCGGCGGCGTCACGCCCCGCATCGCGCACCAGCAAGCCGTGCGCGCGAGCCATCGGCTCGACGCCATCGGCTGACCCGGCCGGCGCCAGCAGACGCAGCTCGAGGCCCTCATCGCCCACCGCACATACCTCGCCCAGACGTCTGCCGCCATCCTCGTACAGCAGCGCGACCTGCCGCCCGAGCCACGCTTGCGAGCTGTCGCTGTTCACCAGCAAGGTCTCGGCCGCCGGCTGTCCTGCTCCGATCAGACCCAGCAGCGCGAGCTGGCGCGGATCGATCCATTGCTTCTTGCCCGCGCGCAGCGCCGCGTCCCACAGCGCGGTCCGTTGCCGGGCACGCCGCGCCGCGCTCGGTCGTGCCGCCTGCTTCGCGGCTGGCACCAGGGCCGTGCTCACCCCCATCGCCTGCAGCTGCCCGGCGAAGTCGAGCGGTGGCGCCTGCTCATCGCCGGGATGCAACAACAACACCCGCTGCACGCCGCTCGCCTGGATGAGCCCGGCCAGGGTCTCCAAGGCGACGCTGCCGCGGGTCGTGCCCGGTGCATCGACCAGCATCAGCGCAGCATCATCCGTGGCCACCAACCGAGACACTGCCTGGCATAAGGGCAAGCGGAAGCGCACCGCATCCAGGCTGCACAGCGGCTCGTCTTCGATCAGCATCCAGGCACCGAGCTGGCGGCGGCCCAGACTCACCGCGCCGGGCACACCAAAGCCAGGGCTGCCTGGATCCGCGCTCAGACAATGCACCTCGTGCCCGCGAGCGACGAGCTCATCGGCCAGCAGTGCGGTCAGCGTGGTCTTGCCCAGCCCCATGCCACCGGCGAGCAGCGTGTAGCCGCGTCGCAAGTTGTCCTGGCTGCCGGCTGGACGAGGAGCGAGCAGCCAATCGGCGAGTCGGGCGCTGTCAAAGGGCAGCTGAGCCGGGACGGATGACACCTACGAATCTCCTGGTTCGTGCAGGCCAGCGGAACCGGGGCGAGCAACGCGGCCCCCACCATCCAGGACCTGCGCATTGATCCGCTCGGGTACATCGCGGAAAGTGCCAGCACAGCCTCCCGGCGGACACGCGGAAGACCATCGAACATGGCAGAGCAGACCCTTCCACTTCAAACCCTGCATGAACTGATTCGCAGGATCCTCATCCACCACGATACCTCGCCGGACAACGCCGAGTGCGTCGCCCGCGCGCTGGTGGCGGCGGAAGCGGACGGTCAGAAGGGCCATGGCGCTTCGCGGGTGCCGGCCTACGCGGCCCAGGCCCGCAGTCGCAAGGTCGACGGTGACGCGGTGCCGGTGCTCAGCGAGCTGTCGGCCAGCGCCGCCCTGGTCGATGCCCGCGACGGCTTTGCCTTTCCGGCCATCGAGATGGCCCAGGCGGCGCTGCTGCGTGGCCTGTCACGCAACCCGGTGGCCGCGGTGGCGATCCGCAACAGCCACCACTCCGGGGTCGCCGCGCATCATGTCGAAGCAATCGCGCGGGCCGGCTACATCGGCATCAGCATGAGCAACACGCCGCAGGCGATCGCGCCGTGGGGCGGCACCCGCGGGCTGTTCGGCACCAACCCGCTGGCCTTTGCCGCACCACGCGAGCAGCACCCGCCGCTGGTCATCGACATGAGCCTGAGCAAGGTGGCGCGCGGCCGCATCAGCGTTGCCGCCCAGGCCGGCGAGCCGATCCCGCCCGATTGGGCCTTCGACGCCGAGGGCAGGCCGACCGCCGACCCACAGGCGGCCATGGACGGCACCATGGCGCCGATGGGTGATGCCAAGGGCGCGCAGCTGGTGCTGATGGTGGAGATCCTCGCCGCCGCCCTGTCCGCCTCGTCGTTCGGTTTCGAGGCCAGCTCGTATTTCACGGCCGAGGGCGATCCGCCCCGCGCCGGTCAGCTGCTGATTGGCCTGGACCCCGCGCCATTCTCCAGCGGCGCGTTCGGCGCGCGGCTGGAGACCTTGCTCGCGGCGATCCTCGCCCAGCCCGGCACCCGTCTGCCTGGCGACCGGCGCCTCGCGCTGCGCGCACGCGCCGAGCTCGATGGGGTGAGCCTGCCCGAAACGCTGTACCAGACGCTGCAGTCGCTGGCCGCCTGAGAGTCTGTGAAGCGCCCCTACTCGAACACCGCCATCAGTCGTGTCTCGATACTGCGTCGTGGCAGCGCATCCTCGGGCGCGCTCGGGTCATCGAAGGCGGTATGCGGACAATAGATCGTGCCCCGTCCCGGCTGGCGATTGTCCATCTGCTTCATCACCAGCAGCTCCTCGGTGGACATCAAGGGGAAGTAATAGAAGCGGTGCTCGGGACTGTATACCGGCGCCGCGACCAGACTGTCACGACCACGTCCGGTGTAGTAATAGTCGATGACGTCGGCAAGCGGTAGCGACTCAGCATTGATCACCGAGAGCGGATTCTGCTGCACCTGATGGTCGAAGGGCTGCCAGGTGTTGTACCAGGCGTAGCGCCAGTGCGGTTGCGGGCTCAGGCCATGCCGCTCGAGCAGCTCGTGCGACATCTCCCCGATGCGGGCAACGTTGTAGTCGCAGTGCACGAAACGCGAGTAGGCGTCGTTGAAGTCGGTCGGATTCTCGGTGCGCACCAGGTGGTTGTAGACCAGCACCCGGCTCGCGCCGGTCAGCTCACGGACGATGGCCTGCATCTGCGGATGATAGTCCCGGGTCACCGCCGCATCGTCGAAGAAATCCTCGACCACGGGCCGATTGCGCACCAGGGTGAAGCCGGTCCTGTCCAGCCCCAGCTCACCCGCTTCCAGCGCCGGCCGGGCGTCGTACATGCCGACCTCGTGGAAGGAGGTCGCCGCGCGTCGCGATTCACGGGATCCGATCCGGGGCGCGTCGGAGCGCTCCCGCCACTCGGTGTTGATATA
>JAGRHX010001157.1 GCA_020444775.1 Gammaproteobacteria bacterium | reverse complement strand
GCCGAAGATCCACAAAAACCACATGTTGCCGATGATGTGCAGCCAGCCGCCGTGCAGGTACATGTGGGTGAGCAGCGACGCCCAGTTGCCATCGGCACCGATGAGACACACCGCGTTGGCGCTGATCCGATAGCCGGCACCCGGCGGTGCCGTGCCGAGCAGCTCGGCCGGCACCAGACCGTTACGGCAAATCGAATAGGCAAGCCCCGGCTCGGTGCCGAACCGCTGCACCAGCACCCACACCAGCACGTTGATCGCGATGATGCCCAAGGTGACGACCGGGGTCAGGAAATGCGGGTTCTCGTCACGTATCGGTAGCATCGGTGATCTGCTGCTCGGGACGGGTCGGCATCACGCGCCAGGCAGGTCACGAGCCACCGCACGTGGATCCGCTGAAGGCGCGGGCGGGCGCTGGACTCAGTCCTTGGCCGGCCCCGGATACCAGCTCGCCTCGCGTTTCTCCTTGAAGCTCGCCAGCCCCTCCATGCCCTCCTCGGTGCGCCGGCGCAAAGCGTGCTCGAGCGCCAGGTGGTTGGCGAGCGCATCGTCGACCCGGCTGTAGGCGGTGTCGAACATGATTGCCTTGGTCTCGGCGATTGCCGATGGGCTGTTCTTGAGGAACTTGTCGATGATCGGCGCCGCGGTCTCCTCCAGCTTGCCGGTCGCGCAGACCTCGTGCACCAGGCCCATCTCGCAAGCCCGCGCGGCGTCGAAGGTCTCGGCGCTGAGCGCGTAGCGACGCACGTTGCGGGTGCCGATGGCCGCGCACATCTGTGGCACGATCGGTCCAGCAACCAGCCCCCAGCGGACCTCGGCGATGGAGAAGATGGCCTCTTGCGAGGCGATCACCACGTCACAGGCGCACAGCACCCCGACGCCGCCACCGAAGGCCCCTCCCTGCACCAGGGCAATGGTCGGCTTCGGGCACTCGTCCAGATAACGCACCAGATCGGTGGTGATCTGCGACATGTGCAGATTCTCGTCGAAGGCGCGCTTGCCCAGTGCCTCCATGAACTTCAGATCGGCGCCGGCCTGGAAGTATCGACCGTTGCCGCGCAACACGATCAGACGCACGTCGTCGTTGACCGACAGCGCCATGACGCCTTCGAGCAGGCCGCTGATCATGTCCTGGTTGTAGGCGTTGTTGACCTCGGGCCGATTCAGCGTGACATGGGCGATACCACGCGCGTCGATTTCACAGGTGACCACTGGCTCAGACATGGGTGCTCCGGATGGATGACGGGACGGGAGGACAGTGTACGCAATTGTCGGACGAGGCCGGCAGCCCCCGCCCGATTACTCGCCCGATCACCTGATCCATGACCGCCCGATCGGCGATCGCAGGTCCACGCCCGCCGGCTGGCGGCCGGTCCATCGCTGAACGCGGGGCCCCGGCCGGTCGATGGATTTCATCAGTCGATAGATTCATTGGGCCTGTTTATCCTTCGTACGCGCCACACGCGCCGCCGTATATCGAAGCGACGCAGGCACCAGACGCCTGAAGGCCCGACGGCCGTCGGCAGGACCCGCCCCCGAGGACTAAAGGACCACCCCATGCCCAACTCCGACAAGCTTGCCGAAGCGGCCTTGAGCTACCACTCGGTCGCACCGGCTGGAAAGCTTGCCATCGCGGCCACCAAGCCGCTGGCCACGCAACGCGATCTGGCGCTGGCCTACTCGC
>JAGRHX010001156.1 GCA_020444775.1 Gammaproteobacteria bacterium | reverse complement strand
CCTGGCGTATGCGCTGACGAAGTAAGGGCAAGGACTTGCGGTCATCCGGATCTCACCGAGGGAGCGAACGGCGCACCCTGACGTGGTCCCAAATTCGGTGGTTGCATGGCGCTTGTAACCATGAATGCGGAGACCAACTGTGATAAGTGTCAGTCGGTACAGCAGTAGGGTGGACACCTGGCGCGCCAGGATTCCGGGCGGGAAGGCCAAGTACTTCAAGGCGAAGACCAGGCGCGATGCCCAGCAGCAGGCGATGGCGTGGTACCGCAGCGCCGTGGAGGCTCAGGCCTCCGTTGGCGCTCTTGGTGTGACCGCACTGCTCGAGGTGTGGCAGGAGTCCAGGCGTCACCTCTCAGCGAACCAGCAGCGCATGGACAGGATCATCGCGCGGAGCGCGGCCGAGCACTTCGCGGATACGGATGCCCAGGCTCTCTCACCACGTGATGTGAAGAGATGGCTGGAGCAGTTGAGCGGGCGATACCAGAGGGACACCTGCAACCGTTTCCTGCGCGGACTCAAGCAGGCATATGCACATGCGGTGTCCGAAGAGATGATCGATGAGAGCGCGTTCGTCCGGTTGCAGGCGGTCAAGGGCTTGCGCTACGGGCAGGCAGAGGAACCGCGACCGGTCGAACCGGTGATGGAAGACCAGGTCGCATCAACTCTCCTGTGGATGTGCGGCAGGCATCGATGTATGGTCACCTTCATGCTGCTGACGGGTTGCAGGCCCGGCGAGATGCAACGCTTCGACTGGCGGGATGTTGAGACGAACCGTGAGCCATGGATCTACCGCCCGCGCGACCACAAGACCGCGCACCGCGGGCACCGTCGTGAGATATTCATCGGCCCACGCTGCCGCGAGATGATGACGATGTTCAGAGACACACCACGTCCGTTCGACAGCCATCTGAGCAGCTTGAGGGCAGCCGTGCGTACTGCTGCAGCAAGGGCCGGGGTGGCACCATGGAGGCTGAACCAGGTCCGCCACCTGACCGCAACAAGGCTGCGCGAGGCTGATGGCATCGAGGTAGCGCAATTCGTGCTCGGGCACCGCAGCATGGACATGACAACCCGGTACAGCTGGAAGGCAAACCAGATCGCTGCTCCGGTGATCGAGGAGATCGGTTGAGGAAAGGACCGGAGCGGGCTTTCACCCGCTCCGGACAGACGCGTGGCACCGTCTGAAGTTACGCAGGCCGCGCAGCCTCCTGCCGAAGTTGCTCAAGACTGACCGTGCCGGTAGCGGTTGCTGTTGCACCGTGCGCCGCAACACGCAGCTCAATCCCGAAGAAGTGCCACTCACCGATCTTCCTCTCCACGAAGTCGCGTCCGCGAAGCTCATCGTACAGGTCCTTCTTCGTGATCCCCGCCAGAGTCAGTTGCCGAAGCGGCTGCTGCTGCTGACAATCCAGAATGTACTGCTCGAAGGCTCGCCCAAGATCGGAACGGCGCGATCGCATCGTCCCATTCTCGCGATTGATGACGCATCGATCCGCAAGGAAGTGATCGATGATCGTGTCACCTTCCCAGACTCTCTGCGTTGCAAGGCGGACTGCCATCGGAGGATGGAGGTGGGTTTCCCCCTCCATAGGTCGGCCCTCCTCGACAATCGTGGCGAAGATGCCTTCAAGTTCCGCTCCTGTCGTCAGCCGATCGACGAAGTCCATGTCCCGCTCGTTCTCCGGGATCTGCTGCTCCATCGGGATGATCGAGATACGCCGCTTCAAGGCGTCGTCGTCGAGCGGGAGCAGTGGCATCTCGTTGGTCATCCAGATCACCTTCGCCTTCGGCGTGAAGAACATGCCGCGCTTGTATCGCTCACGTGCGTTGACTTCGTCCGTACTCGCGAGGATCTTGATCTTCGTGGCATCCACGCGATCGGCCGCTCTCAGCTCGGAGACGTAGGTCATGCGGCATTGAGCGACCTGCGCCAGCTCCTCGGGGATGTGATCGTTGCCGGTCTGCAGGATCAGCTTCTTATCCGAAGGGCGGGCGTAGTCTCCCATCAGGGCGCGCACCGCAAGGACGATCGTCGACTTGCCCGTCTGGGTCGGTCCCTTGAACACCGGGAGAATGTGGTGCCGGCGACATCCGGTCAGGCAGTACCAGAGGACCTGGTAGATGTAGCGCCTCACCTCCTGGTTGGGCACCTGGCGCTCCATGAAGGCGTCGAACAGTACCGAGCGCTGGCCGGGAACATACGCGACGGGGATGATCTTCGTCATGTACGCGGCCGGGTCGTGATCACGGAGTGAGAGCGTGCGCAGATCGAGGATCCCGTTCTGGCAGTTGATCTCGAAGTCGTTGCTGTTCAGCTCGGTTTCACTCTTCGAGCACAGGTCGGCGGCGAGAGCGATCATGTCGTCAAGCGGCTTTCTGTTCCCCGACCGGGTTGCGAAGCGCATGAAGTCGCCATCGGCCTCGACAGCCTGGCCGATCTCACGCAGACGGCTCGGTACATCCCGCGCATCCCTCCGGATGGCGGCGGTTGACGTTTCCGGGCACCACAGCTTGCCGTTCCAGCGATACCAGGTGTTCTGTCGCGGTTCGTAGAAGTACCTGCTTCCGTGGAGGAGACGGAAACGCTCGGCGTTCCCCATGTCGTTCAGTGGGAACGCTGCCAGAGCTCTCACTTCGGCATCCAAGGTCGGAGTCGGCGCGTCGCTCCTTGTCCGGCCGAGGACAATCGGAGACTTGATCTCACCGCGGTGTCGGCACTGGGCACAGCCCTCGAACCCAAGGTCATCCGCGATGGAACTGCACGTTCGGGGGCCCGAGATCGCATCGTCCGTTGCACGGCGGAGCTTGCGATCGGTCTCCGAGGTGTTGTACTCTGGGTGTGCATGCGACATGTCGTGGGCATGCCTGTCTCCATCCGCACACCGTCCCACGATGCCAAGGGCGGCATACCACTCGGGCTCCTTCAGGGATGCGGCGTTGGCGTAGCAGTGTCCGATGAACGCACACTCCCTGCGGATGGGCTCCAGTTGCGGCAGCGGGTAGCGCGTGTCTTGCTCCCTCCGTGCCATGTCCGGAGAGAATGCGGCAAGCCCAGCGACAGCTTCCAGCCTCTCACGGCTCACAACCTGCGGCTCGAGTTCCGGTGTCAGCAGTTGTGCATGGCGGTGAGGCCTGCCGTCGATGGCATCGCCCTTCCGCGCGACCGTGCCGGCGATCTTGGTGATACGAGAGCGATTGTGCACAGCGCGATCGACATCGACGTGATCGTCGGTGAAGTGATCGGCCAGAACATGCAGCACGCGTCTGACCAGGTCATCGTGGTCGTCGTCGAGATCAACCCGGTAGTACAGGTGCATACCGTTGCCGCTCATGACCTCGAGCGGCGCCGGGAAGCCGCGCTCAGTCAGCCATGTCTTGATCTCCTCGGCCTTCGCACGTGCACGTCCAAGTTCTTCGTCGGTACTGCTCACGCCCTTCGGCCGCTTGGGGTCGAGATCGATCAACATCCAACGGCGGCGCGTGATCTCGCTGTCTGTCGTCGTTGCCCTTACGCCGGACTCAAGCCGGTTGTTGGCGCGTCCGAGGAGGCTGGGTTCGCATGGGTTCAGCGTGACGTAGCACGCCGGAAGATGCCATGCCTGATCGTGCTCGACGATCGCCTGAGATGCGGCATCGGCGTCGTTGAAGTAGCCGGCGATCGTGCACTTGCGATCGCGTTCGGCGTTGAGCAGGCGGATCTCAAAGACGTCGCCCTCGGAATGCAGAGTCTTAAGGAAACGGGAAATGTCGTCCACGCGAGCGCGCAGACACGTCGGGTTTTTTGCCACGATCGGCCCTTTACGTAGGGCATCGAAACGGCCAGTCCGCCGCCTCGAATGCCGGTCCTTTGTTTCTTTGGGACGCTCTTAGGCGCCGGTGGAGAACACCAGCACGCGTAAAGGGCGAGGCTCTGCGGCCCGTTCCATCGGACGCCCCCTTGGTTGACGGGCGGCGTCGCGCATGAAGCAGCAGCCGGGCCTCTGCCGACTACCCTAAGTATAACCAAAACGGACGTGGTGTCAAGGGGGATGAGCACGGTGGCTGAAAGAAAAAAGTCTCGCCGTGGGCAATGAGGGCAGGCCAGACGCCACCATGGATCTCACGCCGCCCCGAGGGTGGACCACAGCCGGACCAGACCGCAGTGGGGGATCTTCCCTGGAGATGGTGCCCTGATTGCCCTGCCGCTGGTTGTCAGCAGGAAAGTGTCTCCGTGAACACGTGCGGTGGGAGGTGACATTCAGCCGTCCCCTCGCCAGCACCTGGAATGGCGACCAGCAGCAGCCTTCCGAGGACCTTCGGGGTTCCAGATCGAACATCAAGGTGGTGTTTGGTCCTGCCTGACGCCGGTCAGCGTCCCCTTCTTGGCGCGCACGTGGCCATGGCAGGCTCTCCGGCTCGGCATCAGTGGTACCGAGTGTCGCGGCAACCGGGAGGCAGCAACGCGTGAGCATCTGAACGGGATCGCTAGGAGTTACCCTGGGCATCGCATGCGGCGTCTCTCGTGACGCCCAAGCGCAAGTGCGACGTGCTCCGTCACGACACTTCCCTAACGATCCGTCTGGCAACGTCCGCGACCGTTGGGCACACATCTGACCTGCCCCCTCAAGTCTGATCCATCCCGAAGCTGGTACTTTGGGTGGATCAAGGAGGACGTGGCATGGCACGGAAGAGGCATTCTGCGGAAGAGATCGTCAACAAGCTGCGGGAGGCGGAGGTGCTGCTCTCCGGCGGGGCCACGGTGGCCCAGGCGTGCAAGCAGCTGGGGGTGACCGACCAGACCTATTACAAGTGGCGGCGTGAGTACGGCGGGCTCAAGACCGACCAGGCCAAGCGCTTCAAGGAGTTGGAGCAGGAGAACGCGCGGCTCAAGAAGCTGGTTGCCGATCTGTCGCTGGATAAGGCGATGCTCGAGGAGATCGCCAGGGGAAACTTCTGAGCCCGCGGCGGACGCGACGGGCGGTCCACGCATTGCGTGAGTGCTTCCGCGTCTCGGAACGGCGGGCGTGCAGGGTGTTGAACCAGCCGCGGGCGACGCAGCGGTACGCGCCGATCGAGCGTGATGACGAGGCACCGCTGACGCGCCGGATCATCGAACTGGCCGCGGCGTTCGGCCGTTACGGCTACCGCCGCATCACGGCGTTGCTGAATCGGGAGGGCTGGCGTGTGAACCACAAGCGGGTCGAACGCATCTGGCGACGTGAGGGCCTGAAAGTGCCGAAGAAGCAGCCCAGGCGTGGACGATTGTGGCTGAACGACGGAAGCTGCGTGCGGCTGCGGCCGACGCACCGGGACCACGTGTGGGCGTACGACTTCGTGCATGCGCGCACGCATGA